>JANQOC010000197.1 GCA_028279265.1 Hyphomicrobiales bacterium | reverse complement strand
TCGGCGCGCGAGATAAAGCCGTCTTTGATGTCCTCAATATCGGTCAGAACTTTATATCGTTTCGTCAGTGAAAAGCGGGTTAGAAATCCGGGACGGACGATCACCCAGTCCAGATCGCTCTCGCGGATAATCTGTTCTTCACGATCCTTGTCCGCATAAACCTGCTTCAAAAATATGGGTTTCATTATACGGGAAAAGAGTGGCCCTTCGGCCTGCTTGCTGTCGCCGGCTCCAATACCGGTCAGGGCAATCAAACGCCGGGTTGTCGATTTCTTCATCGCTGCGATGACACATTTTGCAGTGTTGGAAAATAAATAAGTCGGCTCGAAAGAGGGATTCATTCCTATGGTGGTTATGACCACATCTGTGCCTTCGACGGCCTTGTCGACAATGTCCTGGTTGAGACTGCTGCCATCGATTTTTGTCAGGTTTTTGTGAGCAAGTTCCATAGATGATGCGGACCGGGCCAATGCCCGCACGCGATGGCCGGTTTCAAGGGCCTGGCGTGTGGTTTCCAGTCCGACACCGCGGCTGGCGCCGATAATGAGTACGGTTTGCGCATTCATGTATTTTTCTCTAGGGCAGATCGCAGGCGCTGGGCGTGATCAGCAAGCACGTCGTTCTCCGCCATGGTTCCCGGAGGCCGCAACTTAACGCCTTCGACACGGGGCAGAACATGAAAATGCAGGTGAAACACCTCCTGGCCCGCGGCGGCTTCATTGAACTGCTGCAGGACCACACCATCGGCGGCGAAGGCTTGCAAGGCGGCCCGGGCAATGATCTGGGTTGTCGTCAGGAGGGGCGCGAATTCCTGCGGGTCCAGATCGAGAAAGTTTCTTGATGGTTGCTTGGGGATAACCAGCGTATGACCATCGGAACGCGGCATGATGTCGAGGAAAGCCAATGTCTTGTCATCTTCATATACCCTGTGACACGGCAATTCGTCGCGCAGGATTTTGGCAAAGATGTTGTCGTTGTCGTAAGTCATTTTGCTGGCTTCCTTATAATGCGGTTTAAATAATTACCCTAGGATTGCCGTTTCCCCGACGTCGAAAGTCGGTTTGAGACCTCCGCGAAAGGGGAGTGGGCGGATAGGGCGTTTTGTTCGAACTCCACATGGCGGCGCTCGCGATTCAGAAAGTCGGCCACAGCGTTTCGGAAGGATTCATTAGCGATATAGTGAACAGAGTACATTGTCGTCGGCATATAACCCCGGGCGAGTTTGTGGGGGCCTTGTGCACCGGCTTCTACGTATTCGAGCCCCTTTTCTATGGCAAAGTCTATGGCTTGATAGTAGCACACTTCGAAATGCAGGAAGTTATGATGTTCCGTACAGCCCCAATACCGGCCATAAAGCGTGTCACCGCCGATCAGGTTTAGTGCACCGGCAATATAGTCGCCATCACGCTTACACAGGATGAGAAGTATGTCGTCTGCCATGGCTTCATTGATGCAGCTGAAAAATTCCCGGTTGAGGTAGGGGGATCCCCATTTGCGCGAACCCGTATCTTCGTAGAATTCAAAAAAGTGATCCCAGTGGACTTCCTTGAGGGATGATCCCGTTAGAAGTTCGATTTCGATGTCACTGACGGTTGCCTCACGGCGTTCCCGCCGGATCATTTTCCTTTTCCGCGAGGCCAGGCTCGCGAGGAAGTCGTCAAAATCCTTGTATCCGTCGTTTTTCCAGTGAAACTGTTGGGCCTTTCTCTGCAAGAACCCTAGGTCTCCGAGCCTGTTCCACTCTCCCTCGGAAAGAAAAGTAATATGCAGGGAAGACGCCTGGAGACGATCTGTCAGCTCGATCGCGGCACTGGCCAGTAGCTTTTCAAAGTGCGCCTCTTGTGGTCCCGGGGCGACGAGTAAGCGGCGGCCCTGAGCCGGTGTAAACGGGACGGCACTTTGCAGTTTTGGATAATAATGACCCCCGGCAGATTCGAACGCATCCGCCCAGCCATGATCAAAAATATATTCCCCGTAGCTGTTGGATTTCAGATAGTTGGGCATGCACCCAAGAAGCGTTCCATCCCCACTTTCGAGGCACAGATGTTGCGGGGCCCAGCCCTCATAAGGTGTTGCGCATTGCGACCGTTCAAGAGCGTAAAGAAAGGCATGGGACGTAAACGGATTGTATGGCCGTCCTTCCGGACTGGCGCAGGCATCCCATTTATCGGCATCGACATCGCCGATAGACGGAACGACACGAACAATCAGTTGCTCCTCTTCACCCATCGCCACCTCTGTACGCTTTCCAATCTGAAATACCGGATCAAATGCCGGATATCCCGGTTTATCTTTCTGCCTCTAGGGAACAAATCCTTCGAAAATCATGGCATCTGCATATTTTAGCGCTCTGCGTTTGTCTGCTTCTGTCCGAACTGTCCAGGTTAGCAACGGCCGTCTGAGAATTCGACTGAACAGATGTGTCCCGACAGTCGGCAGATCTGCGATATTGTAGGCAACAAAGTGAGGCTGAACCCGGAAACTCCAGAGCAGATTTTTTAGCATGAATTTCTGTCCCCACGAAAGATGTTTCCAGTAGGCTGTGTCACGAAACCGCTCTGCAACAAGCCCCCTGCAGATGTCAGGAGCCAGGGATTTGACGATCATCATGATCGCCGGATCAAAGGACATAAGCGCGAATTCTCCATCGTAGTTGTTGAATTTCGCGACAATTTTCTCCACGAAACGGTGCTGGTCGCGCCACATGCTTTTGATCTCGACTATGAGGGGTACCTTGCCGCCAACGATGGTCAGAAGGTCTTCCAGCGCCAAGATTGTGTCAGGGGAAACCCGGTAGGAAATTGAGCGCAATTCGGAAACACTTAATTCATCGACCCGGCCGCTGGAATTGGTCAGCCGATCCAGTGTTTCATCGTGAAAGACCATGGGGTTGCCGTCGCAATCCGGTTGCAGATCAACTTCAATGGCAAAGTTCTTCGCTATTGCGGCTTTTACGGCAGATAGGCTGTTCTCAATGACCTTCGCATCAAGATTATGCAGACCCCGATGGGCAATGGGCCGACACAGCCATGGAAATTGCACGCGCCCCATTATTACTATGAGATGGCGATATGCGCATCAATCTCCACGGCGACATTAAAAGGCAGACCGGCAACGCCGACGGCAAAGCGGGTGTGTTGTCCCTTCTCTCCCAATACCTCTGCAAGAAAATTAGACGCTCCATTGATGACCTGGGGATGGTCGGAAAATTCAGGTGTCGCATTCACGAAGCCGCCGAGCTTGATCATGTTTTTGATGCGCTCCAGATCTCCGAGCGCCGCCTTTGCCTGAGCGAGAATATTGATGGCACAAACCTTTGCAGCTTCCTGACCGGCTTCGATATCCAGGTCCGCGCCCAGTTTTCCGGTAATCAGGCTGCCATCTCCGGCTTTGGAGATTTGCCCCGATATGAACAAAATCCCACCTTCAATTAAATAGGGAATATAGTTGGCGGCAGGCGCAGGCGCGTCTGGCAGCTGAATTCCCAAGGATTCAAGCCGGTTTTCTATTGAATTTGTCATGATGGACTCCCAAATCTCAGAGGATTGTGACGGTCAGGTTTGAACGAAAGCGTTAGATAAGGTTTATGTGATTGGGCATTTGTTAATGTTACTGTTCTTATTAATAGAGACAGAAATTGGCGAGAGCAACCGCGGTGCGTAAGTCATCGAAACTCTTGATTGATGTTTCTGATTATCGGTTAAGGCAGCGATGACACATCGCCAGTGAATCGGATATTCTGAAGACAACGGAATAAGCGAGAAAAAACGAGATGATGCGAAACGACAAATCTAATTTGGCCCTGGTAACCGGAGTTCTCATAGTTGCGAGCGTCGTTTCCGACAAGGCAGAAGCCCTGGTCGAAGGCACCAAACTCATCCCTCACAGGGCCGTTTATGAGATGTCCATGGGCGAGGCCAAACGGAATTCCAGTATTTCCGGAATTAGCGGCCGCATGGTTTTCGAATTTTCCGGTTCCGCCTGCGAAGGCTATACGCTGAACATGCGCCTTGTAACCGAGGTGCTCAACCGGGACGGCAATCCGACCCTGTCTGATCTGCGGTCTTCGACCTGGGAGTCTGGAAAAGGCCAACGCTTCCGGTTTAACTCCAGCCAGTATCTCAATCAGAAATTACGGGAAAAGACATCCGGGGATGCTCAGCGCCTCGGCGACAAGAAAGTCGTCGATGTCAAAATAAAGGATCCCAAACCCAAAAAGCTCCAGTTTCCGACAAAGATTTTATTTCCCACTCAGCACAGCCTTGCGGTTCTGAAAGCCGCTTCGGAAGGGCAAACAATTTTGCAGGCTCCGGTCTATGACGGATCGGAGAATGGGCAGAAGCTCTACGCCACGACAACTTTTATCGGCAAGCCAAGTGAAAAGTCAGAGGGCAAAAATCTTCCTCCCGTAACCAGTGCAAAAGTCCTGGACGGTCTGACATCATGGCCCATAACCATCAGCTATTTCGAGGAAGGTAAGGAAAATCAGGAAATACCTTCTTACCAGATCGGCTTTCGCCTCTACTCCAACGGAGTGAGCCGTAATCTGACCATCGAATATGACGACTTCTCCATGCGGGGAGCCCTCAAGGAAATTGAGTTTCTGAAAGAGAGCGACTGCAAGCAATAAGCGCCTGGTCGACCGCCGTACGTCCGCGCTTTCCCTGCCAATAGGGAAGGGGAGAGCGTTGGGGATGGCTGGTGCCCCATTTCAGGATGAATAACTGAAATCAGCGCGCGGACCGAAGCGCAATTTTTATGCGCCGGGATCACATTTCCCTTGTCAGCTTGTCATTTAACTGATCGCGGGCCGGCTGAATGGAAGCCGGATCGATGGACGTGTTTGAGCAGAAGGTTAGCAGTACGGATTCGTCACTGAGGAGAAATTCCAGCAGGGCGATCTGGAATTCGGTGGTGTGGGCATCGCTGCGAATATGATCGAAGCTGAATCCCGTTTGCTCGACAAATTGACCTAGAATTTGTTCATTAGCGGCCAGGAAAGACAGGGCCTGAATCGATATTTCCGCTCCTATGTCCTGATTTTTTGTATTTCTTAAAGATTTATTCACCATGGCTCATATCTTCTAAGCATTAAATCAGCAAAAATGCGTCTGTTAATCAGTTAGTTATAGGTTTCCTGTGAATTAAAATCTCAGGTCGATAAATATTTTGCCCTGCTGATTTTGAAAGATGTAACTTTATTAGCCTACCATAGACGGGAACTTACACGGTCGCCGGTGTAAATCGAACAGAAGAATTTTCGGGTATGAGCAAAACAGTTCTAATTGTCGAAGACAATGAGTTGAATATGAAGCTATTTCACGATCTGCTCGATGCCCATGGTTATCGAATTCTGCAGACGCGGAACGGCCGCGAAGCCCTGGATCTGGCGCAGAAAAACCGGCCTGATCTGATCCTGATGGATATCCAGTTGCCCGAAATTTCCGGGCTCGAAGTTACAAAGTGGCTCAAGGAAGACGATGCGCTCAGAAATATTCCGGTGGTCGCCGTGACCGCCTTTGCCATGAAGGGGGATGAAGAGCGCATTCGGGAAGGGGGTTGCGAGGCTTATATAGCAAAGCCCATTTCCATTCCTGCTTTCCTTGATACCATTCGCCATTTCATTGGCGATGCTCAGTCTGTGGGGGGACAAAGATGACAGCACGCATTCTTGTTGTCGATGATATTATCGCCAATGTAAAACTCCTGGAAGCGCGTCTGACATCGGAGTATTTCGATGTCACAACCGCCAATAGCGGTCCTCAGGCGCTGGAGATCTGTCAGAAAACTCCCATCGATGTCATCCTTCTGGACGTCATGATGCCGGGCATGGATGGCTTTGAGGTTTGCCGAAAACTCAAGTCCGATCCAAGGACGCAGTACATTCCGGTGATTATGATCACCGCTCTCGATCAGGCCTCCGACAAAATCCGCGGCCTTGAAGCAGGAGCCGATGATTTTCTTACAAAGCCCGTTGACGATATAGCCCTGATCACCCGTGTAAAGAATCTGAGCCGGCTGAAAACCGTCACCGATGAGCTGATTGCGCGCCTGGTTAATCAGAACCAGATTCAGGGAGACGTCTTCCTGGAAAGCCTGAGAGAGGCGAAGAATAATGCCGAGCCTTGTCAGATCCTGACAATTGATGATCATCCGCGCTCGGCGTGTCGCATTGCAGAGGCCTTGCCCGACTATGCCATGGAGATTGAATCCGATGCTCAGGCGGCACTGTTCAAGCTGACGGAAGTGAATTACGACCTGCTTATTCTCAGCTTAAGCCTGAAAAATTCCGATGGTTTGAGAATTTGTTCACAGATCCGATCCATGGAAAGGACACGGCATCTGCCCATTCTGACGATTACCGATCCCGGTGATGAGGCACGCCTGCTCCGCGCTTTGGATATGGGTGTAAATGATTATCTGGTCCGTCCAATTGACACCCATGAGCTCGTCGCCAGGGTGCAGACCCAATTGAAGCGCAAACGCTATACGGATTTTCTTCAAAACCAGTTTGATGAACGGGCCGAACTGGCCATCGTTGATCCTCTTACAGGGCTTTACAACCGGCGCTTTATGGACGGCAATTTGAAGAATCTGATGGATGAGGCGCTGCGCAGCGGCAAACCGCTCACGGTTCTTGTTTCGGATATCGATTATTTCAAATCGGTCAACGACTCCCACGGGCATCAGATCGGTGATCTCGTATTGAAGCAATTTTCAAAACGCATCCGTCAAAACACACGCGGTATTGATCTGGCCATCCGGTTTGGTGGCGAGGAGTTTGTCATTATCATGCCGGAGACCTCCATGGATCAGGCCCTTGTCGTGGCAGAGCGCTTGCGCAATCGAATTGCGACGGAGCCCTTCCGGGTTTCCGAGGATTTGAGCATTGCCATTACGACCAGCATCGGCCTCGGGAGTTTTGAGGATATTCACGATACCAGTGAAAAGATCCTGGCGCGTGCGGACCAGGCCCTTTATCAGGCTAAGCGAAATGGCCGCAACCAGGTCGTGACCCAGTTTCTGGAATCCGGTATGCCGCAAAGCCAGAACGCTGCTGCAGAATATGCCTGATACGAAACTGCCTTTTCAATTGGCGGCTATCTGCCTGTAGATTCATAAGAATATTCGCGATGTGAATATCGCGATCTATCGATTGAGCGCTCAGACAAGGCGATTGCAATCAGATGTGACTACAAGAGCATGGGTCGTGCACAGGAGCGCCCAGCCGACAAAATTTTCTATGAGATCGTTCTGAATCCCGCTGTTTTCAATTAACGAAATGCGACAAATTGACACATTTGTATAAGAATTCAGATGCTTGAATTTTGCTGAACTCCGCA
>JANQOC010000174.1 GCA_028279265.1 Hyphomicrobiales bacterium | reverse complement strand
ATCTTCCAGATCATCGTTCCACGTCAGGGAAATACGGGAAATATCCGCTTCGATTTGTTCCTGGCTGGGACGGGGGGTTTCACCACCATAGCGACCGATGATGAAATGAATGCGGACTAGATTGCCCTCGGGAAAGTAAGGGTAGTATGCAGAAAGCCGGCCGTCATAAGCCGTGGCAAGATATTCCCCGATCGCCGCCCGGACATCGGTCCTGTAGCGATCCCTGGGTACAAACACCAGCACCGATACAAAGCGGTCGAATTCATCAAATCGAATAAACGCCTTTACCTCCGGTTTCAGCTCCAGGGCCAGAATTCCGAGAACGGACTGATAGAGCTCATGGACATCGATCTGGAACAACTCGTCCCGGGGGAAGGTTTCCAGAATATTCATCAGCGCCTTGCCCGCATGGCTGTTGGCAGGCTGACCATGACGTTTCAGGACAAGATCCACCTTATGCCTGAGAAGCGGAATTCGTTGCGCCGATTTTGTGTAAGCTCCGGACGTAAATAGTCCGACAATTCTGAACTCTCCGGTGAGCTTACCCTCAGGGCTGTAAGTTTTGATGCCGATATAGTCCATATGAACCCGGCGATGAATGAGAGATTTGACATTAGCCTTGGTGACAATCAGGGGCGCCGGCGCGAAGAAAAACTTACGAACTTCGGGGGTGAAATCCACCATTTCCGACCCGCGTCGCAATACCTGGACGCCCGGATCGCTCAAAATACCCAGACCGGACCCTTCGATCTGTTTTAGATCGGCGTTTTCCTGGTCTCCGGTCAGTTCGTACTCGCGTATGCCAAGAAACGTAAAATTGTCGTCCTTTATCCACTCGAGAAACTGGATCGCTTCGGCAATTTCACTAACCGATACCGGCGGAGGCGAATCCGTGTAGGCATCCATAACTTTCCGGACACGGGAGATCATTTTCTTCCAGTCCCGGACAGCCAGAGCGACCTGTTCCATGACCTTGATCAAACCCGCCTGCAACGAAGCCCGCTGCTCATCACTGAGCGGATCGAGGTGGATCTGGACAAAACTTTCTATATGTCCGGGTTGTTCAGCAAACTCGACATTGGATTTTTTCTCGAACAATTTGGTGAGCTGGCCGCGATCATCCCGCTCCACGAAAAACAGTGGGTGTAGGGCAAGCTTGATGCTGTAGTTCCATTCCTGGATCTCCCCGAGAACGGAATCGACGATAAATGGCATATCGCGATTCAGGATCCTTACAATGGTGCAGGGTTCACCGGACGCAGTTGCGTTTGAAACTTCAATCTTCGGCGCAGTCGATTCTTTGGTTCGGAAGAATTGCTGGGCCCCCATGATCATGTCCGCGAGTTCCGCGATCGGATGATCGTCGAAGTCACGCTTGTGCCGGTTGGCGAGGAACTTGCGCGTAAATGAGGCAATATAGGGGGAGTTATGGCCCTTTCCTGCGAGATCCTCTAGAATTTCTTCGACAAAATTTTCGCCTTCCGACGTAGCGACAAGAGCCATTAAAACCACCCCTCCCTTGCAAGCTGATTAATGCAGCTCGCGACTAATTATCCGTTTGAAAATACTGCCGTTTGTCGGACTCCTTGGCAAGCCACAATGAAACGTCGACAACATATTTCTCGCAATAATTCATGCTGTTACGATTTCCAAAATGTGTCCTCCCAGTTAGCCGGAACGTGCGAAAATACATACCCGACATGCTGCAGGCATGTTGAGGACAGTAAATCCGTATCTGAGTTGAAAAGAAAAAACGCCGGAATCAGCTTGAGACGTTTGTTCAATCTCCAGGCGTAAAATTCTGAAATGTAATACTTAAAAAATTAGGGAGTTATGTATCTTCCCCATAACTCCCCGGAATATCTAGCGTTTCACGCGGGCACAGGGCACGGCGTCGACTTCGCATTGCCAGGCGCGCTTTGCGAGTTTTTTGCAATTGTATTTCACTTTAACGGCGCGGCGAATATTGGACCATGATTTCCCATATTCCCACTCCGTAAATCCCGCCCAGTCAGCCGCGGCACTTCTTTTGGCTCTGGCCTTTGTTTTCATGACTTTGCCGTTTCCGTGATGGAAATGGTATTTGCCGCCCAAAAGACCCGGCTTGCAGACTTTGACGGTTCTTGCGTTTGCATCTGGCGCGGTTGCCACCGACAGGATTACGCCCGTCATCAACGTCACGACCAATGTCGCGATGAAATGTTTGAATTCCATGATTGTTCCCCAATTCCCATAGAAAAATGCCCACTTGCATTTTTCTTAAATTATGAGATTCAAGTAATTTTCCGCAAGCGTGTCGAATTGAAGAATTAGAAAATCCTCCAGTTTGGGTCGATTTTTTGCGGGAACTGGATCTTTATTGCCGCACTTCATGTCCCGGAATGCAGCAATTAACCAATTGCGAAGTTTAAAATCTCAAAAAGAAATCACAACCGGACGGGAACATCTAAACGAACAGATAGTAGCCGATAATCAGTACAATGACAGCAGCGATGACCCACAGCAGGGTCTGATTGCTACCGGCTGCTTCTGTTTTCGCCGTGGTTTCGGTTTGAACGGCTGCCGGCTCTCCGCCCTCGACAAGCTCTCCGAATTTGGTAAAGAACTGTTGCGCCAGCCGTTTGGCCGTGGAGTCGATGAGGCGCGCTCCCAGTTGCGCAAGTTTGCCGCCGACGACCGCATTGACGTCATAGTCAAGCAAGGTGCCGTCTCCATCTTCCGTCAGCGTCACTTGTGCGGAACCTTTGGCATGCCCCGCACTGCCTCCCTTGCCTTCGCCGCTGATCGTGTAGCTCTCCGGAGGATTGAGATCGGACAAAGTTACCTGGCCGTCAAAATTTGCTTTCACCGGACCAATTTTCAAACCAACTTTGGCCTCAAGCTCGGTATCGGAAACCTTGGTGAGGCTCTGGCAACCCGGAATGGATTGCTGCAAAATTTCCGGATCATTCAGAGCTTCAAACACCTTCTCTCTGGAAGCTGCGATTCTTTGCTGGCCTTTAAGTTCCATTTGGAATTCTCAGTAATTTCTACGAAACGATTGCTAAGCCCTTTAAACAGGACTCCAATTAAAACATCAAGGGGCTTAGCGGTATCGAATAGAGAAAGGTCTACTGTTTGGCTTCCAATTTCCGCTGCAATTCATTCATCTGCTCGCGCATCAGTCGGATCTCTTCCAGCATAAGGCTTTCCCGATCTGGCTCTGATTCGTCGCCTTTGGCCTCGTTTTCCATTGCGGAAATAATAATAGCGACGAACAAATTCAGCATCGTCAGGGTCGCGACCAGAATATAGACAACAAAGAACAACCACGCCCAGGGAATTTCCGCGACCACCGTATTTGCCAGATCCGGCCAACCTTCGAGTGTCATGACCTGGAACAGGGTGAACATTGAAATGAACAGGTCGCCAAACTGATCGGGAAACCTTGGACCGAAGAGCTGCGTGGCAACAACGGCGGATACAAACAAAATGACGAGCAGTAAGAGTCCGACCCATCCGACACCAGGAAGGGCAGCCAACAGTGCGTTGACAACGAGTCGCAATCGCGGCACCGCGGACAAGACCCGCAGCACCCGGAAAACCCGAAATGCCCGCAAGGCGGACAAACCGGCGGTCGAAAGAAATGAGACAGCAACGATTGCAAAGTCAAAAATATTCCAGGGATCACGAAAAAACCTTGGCCCCAGAGCCACGATCCTGACCACGAGTTCCACGACAAATATCCAGAGGATAAATTTATCAACCTCTAGAAGCAAATCTCCGAAATAAGCCTTGGCTTCCGGAATGGATTCCAATGCCAGTACAACGGCATTAATTCCGATTAAGATCAGAATGGCGTTTTGAAAAATATTCGACTCAATGAAACGCACCAGTCCATTTGATTCTTTCATGAAACTGTCCCCAAACTTCATTCGTTTGCTGTAATTTGGAAAAGTACATAGCATCCAAACCCAGACAAAGCCTACTCAGAAGTGAGAGGTGCGGGATAATGTCCTGAATAAATGTGCCTAAATCGCATCGATTGATCCGTATCGATTTAATTGACACGCCCCCGCAAAGACTAACTTTCCTGGGCGAGAAGCGAAGCGTTACCACCCGCAGCAGTTGTATCTTCGCTAATGACGCGTTCGCTGGCAAACAGCTGCGGGGAATCGGATTTGGAGAGGACAGTGGTTCTTGCCCCATCCAATTTGGCCGCGGCAATGCGAATAGTTCGGAAAGTTTCCGATTCGCCATCAAACAGGATGACATCGGGTTCGATCCGGGAAACCAGATCTTCCGTTGATTGAGATGCAAGCGTCAGAATGTCGACGGGCATTCCACGTTTCTCCAGGGCTGTTTTCAGAGAATTAATGCCCGGATATTTACCTGCATCGGATACAATGACCGTGTTTTCAGCGGCAATGGCTTTGAAAACCTGAGACGCTACAGTTGCACTGGAATTGTCGCCGCCGCCTGCGCACAACGCGGTCCCGCGCGAATGATAGTTTAACTCGTTACTTTCCCCGGTGGGGCCATTGAAAAGGATGGATGCAAACGTATCCTCATTATATTGATCCAACGTGTTTTTCAAAGCACTGCAAAGGTCTTTGTCCTGGATGTCGGAGATCACCTGGCGCAAGACATCGAGCCGGAAGTCCCAATCGGACCAGCCTGACGATTGATCCGCATCTTCCTGATCGGGGACCATGTCAACGCCGGAACCCGAAAGGTTTGCTCCGCCCGAAATCTTTTGTACAAACCGCGACAGATAGTTAGGTCCACCCGCCTTGGGTCCGGTCCCGGAAAGTCCCTCGCCGCCGAATGGTTGAACCCCGACGACTGCGCCAATCTGATTGCGATTGATGTATATGTTTCCCGCATGAATAGAGTCGGCAATTTCGTCAATACGGCCATCGACACGGCTGTGCATGCCGAAAGTCAAACCGAATCCTGAGGCATTGACCTTATCCGATAAGGTCTCGAGCTCCTCGGAAGAAAACGTAACAACGTGCAGAACGGGACCAAATATCTCCTGCCTGAGGTCCGTAACCTCATCAAGCCGGATCACGATCGGAGCGAGAAAATGGCCCGTTTCGGGAACCGGGCCTGCTTCCCATTCAAAGAGGACACGCCCCATTGATTTTTGCTTGTTGCAGTACGTGCCAATGGCATCTTGTGCGTCTTTATCAATGAGCGGCCCAATATCGGTCTGTGCCATCCACGGATCACCTAGAGATCTTTCCGCCATTGCACCCTGTAGCATCTCAAGCGTGCGGTCCGCACATTCCTCCTGCAGGCAAAGCAGTCGAAGAGCTGAGCAGCGTTGACCCGCACTTTGGAAAGCCGAAGTGATCACGTCATCGATGACCTGTTCGGTCAAAGCCGTGGAGTCGACTATCATGGAATTTACACCGCCTGTTTCAGCAATGAGAGGCGCCAAAGGATTTCCGTGAGACGCCATGTTTCGATCTATAATTTGTGCGGTTTGCGTGGATCCTGTGAAACAGACACCTTGAACCCGGGGATCTCTGGTCAGCGCGTCACCGACAATGTGTCCCTGTCCGGGAAGCATTATCAGCACATCTTCGGGGATACCCGCCTCATGCATCAGCGAAACGGCGCGTGCCGCAATCAGGGGGGTTTGCTCAGCCGGCTTGGCAATAACCGTATTACCGCTCACCAGGGCCGCAACAATTTGTCCTGTGAAAATGGCCAGGGGAAAGTTCCAGGGTGAGATACAGACAAATGGTCCTCGGCCGGCAACTGCAGAACGATCGATAACATCCCGAGCCTGCTGAGCATAGTAACGGCAGAAATCTACAGCCTCCCGTAGTTCCAATATCCCGTCCAGCCGAGTTTTTCCGGCTTCGAGAATTGTCAAGGCAATCAGTTCCGGCGAGTGCGCTTCATAGAGATCGGCAACTTTATCGATCAATCCCGCACGATCCTCGGGGGAGCGTTCGCTCCAGGCCGCATAACTTTCAACGGTCTTCTCTAAAGCAATATCAACAATCCCGGTATCGGCCTGGAATACCTTCCCCACGATTCTTGATGTATCTGCCGGACTTCGAACCTCGATTCCGCCGGCTGACTGTCTCCACCCGGGCACCAGCGGCTTTGCTGTCCAGGTTCGGTCTTTGAAATTTTCCAGGTCCGCTTCGAGTTTTTCCGCAAATACCGGAATATCAATATTGATCCCTGCAGAATTCTTGCGCTCCGGACGGAATAAATTTGTCCCGGTTCGGATGTTCGCATTTGTCACTCCGCCATCACTCAGGAGTTCGGCAACAGGGTCCTGAATGACGTCATCCACCGGCACATCCCGATCGCGCAACTGATGGATGAATGAACTGTTTGCGCCGTTTTCCAGAAGGCGGCGGACGAGGTAAGCCAGCAGATCTTCGTGAATACCCACGGGTGCATAAATTCGCGATGGAATTTCGAATTTTTCCAGCAGTCGATTGTGTAACACTTCGCCCATTCCATGCAGCCGCTGAAATTCAAATGGCTTGCCATCGGCCATATGCTTGATGACCAGCGCCGTCAGGGCATTGTGGGTCGCAAACTGCGGATAAATAAGGGAGGAATAGCTGAACAGCTTCTCGGCGCATACATAGTACGAAAGATCGGTCATGGGTTTGCGCGTATAGACCGGGAACACAGGCATGCCTTTGACCTGGGCGTTTTTGATCTCCGTATCCCAGTAAGCGCCTTTGACCAGCCTGACTTTCACGGGACGTTTCAGTTCCCTCGCCAGTTCAGCGAACCAGTCAATCACCCCCGGGGCCTGCTTGGAATAAGCCTGAACGGCAATTCCGAAGCCATCCCATGATCCGAGGCGCGCCTCTCGCAATGTCGCTTCAATAAGTTCCAGGGAGAGATCAAGCCGGTCCGCTTCCTCGGCATCGATGGTCAGGCCGATATTGGCGCGCGCCGCCCTTTCTACGAGAGCGACCAGTCGGGGCACCAGTTCTTTGCGCAATTTGTCAATCTGGTTGAACTCGTAACGGGGATGCAAGGCCGAGATTTTTACCGACATGGCCGGGTTGTTGTTCAGCTCGCCGTCATTTGCATGTTTTTCCAGCACTTCCAGGGTTGCCCAGTAGGACTCGTAATATTTCTGAGCATCGGCTGCGGTTCGGGCGCCTTCTCCCAACATATCGAAGGAAAAATGGTATCCGAGTTCCGCGTAAGTTTGTCCGTTGTCCAGGGCATCCTCGATCGTTTCGCCCAAAACGAATTGCTGTCCCAGCAGGCGCATCGCCTGGCCGATGGCAGCCCTGGCGATCGGCTCCCCCAGACGCTGAATAACGAGACGCATACGCTCCTTGAGATCCAGTTCCTCGATCTCACGTTCCTGAAGCACACGTCCGGCTATCATCAACGCCCAGGCAGACACATTGACCAGATTCGAGTCGCTGTAATTGTTGGACTTAGACCAATTTCCCCGTCCGACCTTATCGCGAATGAGCGCATCCAGGGTCGGCGCATCCGGCGTTCTGAGAAAGGCTTCCGCAAGGCACATGAGTGCCACACCCTCGGCGGTGGAAAGCTGGTACTGAATGAGAAAGTCTTCGATGAGGCCGTCGGATGGTGCCTCCCTCAATTCCTGGACCAATTCCCGACATTGATCTTCAACCTCGCCGCGCTGCTCGCTGGTAAGCTGCAACCGGTCGAGAAGAATTTGAACGGCCTCGGTTTCGGAAGTGAGATAGGTCTCCTGTACGTGCCTGCGAATTTCGGACAATGGGCTCATTTATCCACCTTTATATAGCCAACTATCAACATTATGTGGGATTTTTGAGCGGATTTGTCTCTGAATTTCAGCATTTTACAGGTATTATGACTGAAATTCTCTAATTTTACAGGAATTCGTATGACACTTACCAATCTGGATGAAATCGACCGGAAAATTCTCACCGAGCTCCAGTCCAACGGACGGATTTCAGTGGTCGAACTCTCAAATCGCGTAAATCTGACGAAAACACCCTGCGCTGAGCGGCTCCGCAGACTCGAGCGCAACGGGATCATCGAAGGGTATCGGGCCCAACTCAATCCCAAAGCCCTTGATGCGAGTTACATCTCTTTTGTTCAGATAAGCCTGGAACAAACAACCACCGAAATGTTTGAAAAGTTTTATGAGGCGGTCAACCGCATTCCGGAGATTCAATCCTGCCATATGGTTGCGGGGGGATTCGATTATCTTCTAAAGATCCGGACACGGGATGTAACTCATTATCGGGCTATTCTGGGGGAGCACATTGCAACGCTTCCCGGAGTTCAGCAAACTCATACCTACGTGGTTATGGAAACGGTCAAGGACGAATCCAGTGTTCCCGTTCCGAAGAGAAGCTGAGACGGAAAAGGCTATTCAACTCAGGAAGACAGGGCGTCCATGGGATCCTGGAAATCATACTCCAGATCTTCGGCAACAGCCGGGTGCGTGACACGTCCCTTATGTACGTTCAGTCCTGCCCGCAAATGCTCATCATCCAAAAGAGCCTTTTGATAACCCTTGTCGGCAAGGGCCATTGTGAAGGGGAGCGTGGCGTTGTTCAGGGCAACCGTCGATGTCTTCGGAACAGCACCGGGCATATTCGCAACGCAGTAATGTACCACATCATCGACGACGAACACGGGATCGTCATGGGTTGTCGGACGGGAGGTTTCCATGCATCCCCCCTGGTCGATGGCCACATCGACGACGACGGAACCGGGTTTCATTTTCTTGATGAGATCGGCAGAAATAAGCTTTGGTGCAGCGGCACCGGGAATCAAAACTCCGCAAATAACAAGATCTGCCTTGATACAATGGCGCTCAACCGCGTCCCGGGTTGAGTAAACCGTATTCAATCCCCGGCCAAACTGAGCCCAGATCTCTTTCAGCACGTTGACATTCCGATCCAGCACCCAGACATCTGCCCCCATTCCGAGAGCAATGTGGACCGCGTGCCGGCCAACAACACCGCCGCCGATGACCACAACCTTTGCGGGATCGACGCCGGGAACGCCACCGAGCAATACGCCGTGACCTCCGTGGGGTTTTTCGAGATAGTATGCGCCCGCCTGTACAGACAGCCGGCCTGCGACTTCCGACATTGGAGCCAGAAGCGGTAATCCTCCGTCCGGGGATGTGACGGTTTCATAAGCAATGCAGATGGCGCCGCTTTTTACCAGGTCGGCGGTTTGTTCCGGATCGGGAGCCAGATGCAAATAGGTGAACAGAATCTGTCCTTCGCGCAACATAGCACGCTCTTCGCTTTGCGGCTCCTTGACCTTGACGATCATTTCCGCAGTATCAAACACATCCTTAGCGGTTGGAAGAATTTTGGCGCCGCTTGCCTCATAATGAGAATCGGCGAGACCAATCCCGGCTCCTGCTCCCTTTTGGATGAAAACTTCATGCCCTCTATCGGTGAGTTCGAGGACATTTGCTGGTGTCAGTCCGACACGAAACTCCTGCACCTTCACTTCAGTGGGGACACCAATTTTCATAAGAATTCTCCAAATCTAAAATGCATTTTATCTATATTTGCAGAGATCAGGTCGGTATTGACTGCGCGAAACAGGATGCCCGCGAAAATCTCGTCATTTCAACCCTACAATATAATGACGTGATGAGGGAACCAATCAAAATTGTTGGTAACTTCAACTTTGTAGGTGTTTCAAATTTAAAAAAGCAGAATCAATTCTCAATATCCGGAGAAGTTATCATCTTGCAGCAGGAAGTACCTGTTCGGCGACTGGTTCATCCAAAGCCTGAATCTTTTTAAATCCGGCAGCAAGGGGCAAACTGAAAATAAGCGTCAGTATCAAAGCACCAATTACATATTTTGGCATTTGTTCCTCGCAGGTCTGAAAGAGTGACACCTAAAATTTTGCTAATTCAAAACAATTTGGACTGAGTATCTGAATTTAAGATCGGTGAGGATCACTTAGACCTCAAATATGTAAATATTCATGATCTAACACATCACAATTCCTTCAATTCTTTTGGACAAAGTGACGCATTTGAGCGTAAACAGTCAGAAAATCATCAGAAATTGCAAAAATTCGGGTGACAGGCTTTCTCATTTTTGGAGAATTATCTGTGCACTCCGGGAATTTGAACAGAACATTCAAAAAAGGACAGAGACGTATGAAAATTGGGATGCTTGAGCATGTGAATGTTCGAACGGCAAAGCTGGACGAAATGATTGAATGGTATGACAGGGTATTGGGAATGAGCGCAGGCTGGCGCCCTAACTTTCCCTTCCCGGGTGCCTGGCTCTATAGCGGCGACAACAAGCCGACGGTTCACCTCGTGGGTGTTGATGAAGAACCCGTCGATGGTTTGAAACTGGAACATTTCGCTTTTTCGGCCATGGGTCTGAAAAATTGTGTTGATCATCTGAAAAAACAGGATGTCAAGTACGAACTCGTAGCCGTCGAGGAAGCCGCGATCATTCAGGTGAATGTTTTTGATCCTGACGGCAATCATATTCACATCGATTATCCGGCCCATGAAAAGTCCGACGTGCCAAACGAGCAGATCGAGATTTTTACCACACTACCCGGTGAAACCCAGGGCTAGGTCCTACCGGGTGTCTGCAGCCTGAACCAGTTGGGCGGGGTGCGTGCTCAGGGGTGCGCACCTCCCAGGATCACCCGGGATCATAAATCGAAGCTCTGAAACGATTGCGTTTCCTGTCACCAGTTCAAAAATCATATTGCAGGCGACCAATGGCAATCGGCGAACAAATGTCAGAAGGTTCGCGCGATTAGTCCAACACCAATGCAGAACAACAGCAAAATGACGATGCGCTGAAACACGATCTGTGAAACCCGGTCTCTCACGATTTTGCCGATCCTTAGTGCAGCAAAAGCGACAAATATGAGGACCACCGAGATCACGACCTCTTGCAGCGTGTAGTGCCCGTAGAACAACAGGGTCATATAGACCGGTATCGAACCGGCGAGGTAAAGCAGTGCAATGGTCCCGACGAACAGATTCTTGCTTAACTGTAATGTGCTCAGATAGGCAATCAACACAGATCCGGCGAGCAAGGTGGCGCCATTAATGAGTCCTGACAGTATTCCCACAATGGGTCCCGACCATTTTTGCTGTT
The DNA here is from genome assembly GCA_028279265.1 of Hyphomicrobiales bacterium. Lineage (GTDB taxonomy): Bacteria > Pseudomonadota > Alphaproteobacteria > Rhizobiales > CAYWUX01 > JANQOC01. The sequence goes on along the minus strand of JANQOC010000174.1, from coordinate 8,966 downwards.
CAGTCGAAAAACTGAATTTCAGCGGTGTAAAATAAGTCAGGCAGAACAGGACAACCACAATGCCGATGACGCCCGCGGTCCAGCTTGCATCACCCTTGGCCAGGAACCAGCTGCCAATAAAGCTTCCGGGAATCATGGTGATGACGACAGGGTAAAACTGCTTGAAAATCCGCTTGCCTTCCCGAGATTCGATGAATTGCCACAGATTGGACGCGACCACGGGTCCGCTGGTGAGGGAAATAGCGACTGCTGGCGGTACGGCCAGGGACATGATGGGCACGGCAATGAGCATGGCACCGAAACCCGTGACACCTTTGACCATGCTGCCGAGGAAATAAGCTCCGATGACAATCGCAAGAAACAGGGGATCTGAAATGCTCATGGGTCATCCTGAAACGAGGAACAGTCGGACATCAGACTTTTGGATTGTCAGTTGGAGAAAGATGTGCGCAATCAAAAATGGACCATAATCAGGTGGTTGTCCAGAGAGACTGAGATCGCAACTCGACGCCGATTCCCGCACCGGTCCTGTCCTGTTCGAGCTCGGCAATCCTTTGCTCAAGCTCGTTTCGCAATAGCTGTACAACCGGCGAATATGGATTGTTCTGAAGCTCTTTTTCAATCTGCAGCTTCAGACCTTCTATTCTGGCACGCGGATGCGCCCAATCCGGCATTGGCCTTTTGCCCGTCACCCCAAACCCCTTAAAAGTCGAACAAAAATCTCAAAAAAAATATACTGTCTGCAAAACTAGTCGTCTCATAGCTGATTCACATCATTTCGGGCAAAAGTTTTTTCAACCCAGAGAGTCTCAAACACAGGACTGTTGGAAATAGGTCGCTATTTCACGAAGTCGATTGGGGAAACGCGGACCTAGGCGCTAACGGCCACAAGACCCTCTCGGACTTTGGGTACCGTCTGCTCCAGGTCCAATATCGGCAATCCATGTGTTGGGGCGATAACCTCGACCTGCAATTCCTTGAGCAGTTCCTCTAGTCGATCCGCGTAAAGTGTCATGGCCTGGAAATTTGTCCAGAACAGCGCCAGCTCCGCAAATACGGCTGACGTGTCCACGAGATCCAGGGATTCGGCCTCCTCCGCAATTTGACCGCAATGGCCATCCCAATGGTAATGGCTGTACGCAAATCCATCTCCCGGAAACAGCACTCTGGCTCCGGAATCAAAACCCCATAAGCTTGTGCGAAGATCGCGGACAACGGGCTCGGCGGCGACAAACTCGCGACCGCCCAAATCTATCCGATCTCCGATTTCCATTGGCCGCAGGCGATCGGCGTATTGCGGGAAAGCCAGATGATAATCGCTTATGTCACCATGAACCGTCAGATCCGGATGCCGGGCAAACATGCGGCCGAGACCGCCGGAATGCGGTGTTTCCTGATGCGTCAGAAACAGATGTTTGAGCGGCACGTCCTGCTGCTCCAACACGGTGATCATCTGTTGTTCAATAACCGGAAAATCCTTCGGGTGTCCGGTCTCCACGAGAATGGCGGCCTGCGTTCCGACAACCAGAAACGCGGAATTGTAGGAGTGGTAAATTTTCCCCTGATAACGCTGTTCCAGGCAGTCACCTAACCAGTGCACACCGGGCGCTATCTCCCGGGGGAGCGACCGTTTTTTTGTGTTCATACTCTATGTTTCCCAATTCTCGGCGGCATCAAGTTCGCCCCTCAGACCGTTTTTACTTTTCGATACCCGGCGGAATATAAACCGGTTCGGTGTTCTCCCGGTCAAGCCCCTCCAGCACCTGGTCCAGCAGATCGAATTGCCGGCGAACCAGATCGCGGCCTCGGATGATGGCACCATAGGCCGGTGCAATAGTTTCGATCTCGAACTGCTCAACGACTTTACTGACCCCGGCCCGCAATTTGCTCGTCTCCGCCCCTTCGAGCCACCAATAGCGGGTATTCAGCATGAAAGACCGTACAGCATCCGCATCAGGCAGGAGGTCCTCGGTGTCCACAATCCAGGGGCCCTCCGGATTATCGCACCAGTAGTGGGTGAACATATCCGAGGTAAACAGCGTTCGCGTCGCATGGTCAAAGATCCAGGTCGTATTGATCAGGCGGAGAGGAGCACTAAATGCAGAAATTCGCCGTTTATCACCACCATCCACAAAGTAATCCTGGGGTCCCCTGAGCAGGTTCGTGGGGACTTCCATAGCTTTTTCGCGCGTGTCAACGCGATCAAAATCTATCCAGCTGGTGATATCAGGTTGCGGAGAGTAGCCTTCGATAACATTGAAATTTCTCGCTATAGCCAAAGCATTTCCCACGGACATGAATTCGTTGATGCGCATCAGGAAAATGGACAGCGGCAGTTCCGGCGCGATGAGTTGCCCCAGCTGTCCCAGTATGGACGCCTCGTGGGCGGAAAAGCCTGTATCCAGCAGATAGGCTCCCGAATCTTCTCGCAGCAAATAACAATTCGATACGGAATAACCACGCGCACTCTTGGGATACGCACTCACCCTTCCGTTCAAAGGCAGAGAGTTCTGCAACGCGAACAGGTTTTCCCCGCTCATCGTGACAAGTTGGCTAAATAGGGGATCGGACATAGACCTAGTATAGGAATATTCATATTTGAAAACCATATCTCATTTTCTTGATCCCCGGGTTCCCATGCTTCGGTCTCCCGGCAATTCAAGAAGGAATTCCATATTTCGTCACAAATCCATTGTATGTCCATTTTAATTAGCACTGGAGTTCATTGGGGTGGATCAATGAAAATGACGTTCAAATGCAAGGTCGCGGCCCTGGCACTGATGGCCTCGGGGTTAGCGGGCACACAATCCGTTCATGCGTGCAGCGGCGGCCTCATATTTGCCTGCAAGACGCCTGAACCCGCACAGAAGATTTTCGACCTCGCCACTAATCCGGCTCAGCAGGGTAAAGACCGGCAAAGCCTGATTAAGAGCGAAGAATGCAAGGAAATCTGTCGCGATGTCCTGCAGATATCCGGGAATCAGGGATTGTTTGTTATCTACCAGGATAGTGCCGGAGATAAATGGTTCGTGCGCTAGGGGCTGGCGTTCACGATCGTTTTAACAGGATCAGCCAAATTCCGCCGGCAATCAGGCAGAGGCCGCTGAGCGCCTCGACAATCCGCATGCGTGAGTGCATAAGCCATTTACCCGCATTGCCGGCCACCAGGGCGTAGAGTGAGTCAAACAAAGTCGCGACAATCATGAAAATGCCGCCGAGAACGACGGTTTGCACTCCGATCTGATAATCGACATTTACAAACTGCGGTATAAATGCGCCAAAAAACAACAGGGCCTTGGGATTGGACCAGATAATGAGAAATCCCTGCCAGAAAAACGAGCTGTCACGGGATGGTGTCGGAGTGTTGTCCGCAGGCGCGGTCTTGGTCCATAAAAGCTTGCTGCCGAGCCAGATCAGATAAGCTGCCCCGATCCATCGAATCCAGTCAAAAAGCAGTGAAAGGTGTTGCAGGATCAGGTCCAAACCCGTTGCCAACACAATGATCATGACCGCCAGTCCGGCTTGCGTACCCGCGACATTTATCAATCCGGCACGAACCCCATGACGGATGCTATTGGCGATGATAACGGTGACCGTCGGACCAGGTACAATGACAATGATAAAACAGGCCAAAGTAAATGCGAGTATTTGTGTCAGTTCAAACATGCCGTTCCCAGCTATTCTCCGCTTCTGAAAAGGGGTTCAAATTATAGAAGGATGACTCGGGTTGACCAAACGCCAACAGGATGCACTGTGCGATTGATACCTAGCACATGGGGGGCCACCGCGTCGACAATCAATGACCGCGCAGCCTATCGACCCCTGACTTTGAAGGCAGCGACCCGCATTCCCTGTGCATGTTTGTCCTCGGCCTGGAAATCGGTGTGGGACCCGTATTTTGTCACCTGAAAAAAAGCACCTTCTTGCGTGCGAATGACCCGGTGGACGGAAACAACGGTTTTGTTTCTCTGCTGGCACTGGGACGTCATGACACCAATTTCATCGCCTTCGAGAATTAGTTTCGGGCGTTTGGCACTGGCGTAGCGTCCACGGCAAATTTCTGATTCTCCGGAAATCATTATGGACTGGAATTTTTCTATGCTCCAGGCGGGTGCCAGGGTGCCGTATACCCAGCCCGTCGTACCATCTTTGAATCTGATGTCGATGATTCCGTCCCGGGGATCCGAATCCCGACGAACAATGTAGCCGGTTTGTTCCCGAAACTCTGAATAAATTGCAAAAAACTTCGTCAGCTTTTCGGTATCGAAACGTTTTTCCGCTTGCTGAAGACGAGCACGGCGTTGCACGCATTTTCTAATGGCAGCTACGGCCTGGGCAACATCCTGCAACAACAACTGCGATCGAAACGGCTGCCCTGGTAGCTGATAGTGAAGCCGGTTTCCCTGGGAGAGGGCGGTTATGAGATTGTCGGTCATGTCGAGATCGATTGTTCCCAGCCCATTCCTACTTAATACCAGGCCATGCTCACCGAGAAAATTATCATCAATCCAGAGCTTCAGTCGGCTATGTTCAGCTACGTTCGGACGTTGCTTGAAACCAATGGCAAGTTTCAGACCGCCTACCCCGCTGCCGATAAATTGCAGTGACCCTTCCTGCCCAGGAACATAAGAGCTACCAAAACAGGCACCACTCTTATGTTGAAAAAAGCTCCAGGATTTCTGGACAGCCAGTCTCTTCCAGGGGTCGGCCGCCTCTGCGATTGACGTGGAGGCAAATCCTGCGACGAAGAGAAAGGCAAAAATAAAACTGTTTAAAATTAATCTCATAACGAATTCAAAATTGAAAACTGAGACGCATACCGCAAAAATAAATTAATCAAAATCGATAGACGACGGACCCGTCCTCTCCCAGAATGGTGAAACCGATATCATCTTCCCTAACAACAAGACGCGCTTCGCCAACGCCGGATCTGCGTTTCGATTGATTTCGGACGTTGAATTCATATTCAAACAATACAAAATAAGTGTCAGGATTGTTTTGCACCGGTTCGATCTCAAGTGTTTCGGTCAGTAATCTGTAAGTCCTGTCCGGCCATCTGCGGCTGTAAGACTTCTTGTCCCGAAGAACCGACTCGATCCGGACATTTTTTCTGCCCCAGTAAGACACCATGGGGGAGGCATAGTATGAGCGGACCAGGTCCGGCTCGGCAAAGGTACTCTGCAAATATTGCTCGCCAAGAAATCTGGCCATTCGGTCCTGGATCGAATCTTCCGGCACAAAACTCTGGGCTTGGGCAAGCGACAACAGCAGAACAAAATAAACTGGAATAAAAGTGCTAACTTTGGATCTCACGCTACGCATCTACACCCCCTGGATTTGTCCGGCATATAGCCAGACAAAACGCTTTTGACAAAGTCTTGTTGACTTTAAACTTGGAATGGGAGAAACCTCAAGCAAATTGGAGAAAATATTCTATGGCGAAACAAGCAAGAGCAACGAAAACCCGATCAACGGCGCGAAAAGCGCCGGCAAAAAAGAAAGTGGTTAAAAAAGCCTCCCCAAAACCAAGAGCAAAAAAATCAGCCGCCAAGACGACCACACCTGATTGGGCCAAGGAGATCCGCTATCCCGCGAAATTCCTCCGATAGGAACCCATTACCAGGAGTTGCGCTTTAGGCAACTTTTGCTTCATTTTCTGATTCTGATTTTCTGCCGCTCACGTCGGCAATGGTTTGCAGCCTGTTTTTGATTAACTGCCTGTGTGCCTCAGATTGCTGCTGGCGCACACTGGGATCATGAGCTCCGCTCGGCGCCCAGATCGGATCCCCAAATACGATACGTATCTTCGTAAATGGTTTCGGTAGAAACGTTTTGTTCCAGCTCTTTGGAATGAACCAGGCGTCTTCGGCGAAAGCTCTGACGGGAATAATCGGTTCCTGGGTTCGGCGCGTCAGTTCCACCACGCCGGGCTTAACCTCATGAAGCGGTCCCCGCGGTCCATCAACGGCAACAGCGACCTGTCCACCCTCTTTGATATACATGATCATTCCCATCAGCCCCTTGGTTCCGCCGCTGGAGCTGGAGCCTCTTATGACTTTGAACTGCAGCATTCTGAGAACTTTGGTCATCAACTCGCCGTCGTTGGAATGACTGATCAGAATCCCCAGGTTCCGGAAAGAACAGAATCCCAGCAGGGCGAGATCATCGCTGTGCCAAAATGAAAATATACAGGGTTTGCGCTCGCCTTCCTTGACATATTGGTTGAAGACCTCGGCCGGGGCTTCGAGACGGAATTTCCAGCTTTTCAGAAGTAGAAAATAGATCGACAAAAATATGGGAGGCAAAAGAAGCTGAAGATTTTTTTTGGCAAAGGTCCGCCAGAAACGATTTTTCTTTGCCTTTTTTCTCTTTCGGGGTGCCGCTAACTCACCATCCGGATTCAAAACTTTTGCGCCCGCAAACGAATATCCATCGGCAAGCGTTGTGTCAGACATAAATGACTGGGATTGACTAGCCTGATTTACAAATTGCTCCGCCACAAAGTGCCTCCCGTGTGCCCCTCTGAACACATGCACTTTGCAGAGAGAATCAAAATCGAACTGTGCTAATAAATCACATTTTATGAAGCAGACCAATCTGCGCAAAACCCGGGGTCTTGAGATTCACAGCTTGTCACGAGCAAATTGGAATGATTTTCGGCATTTATATTCACCTGTGTTCGAAAAACCATAATCCTGGAAACGAAATAGCGGCGTTAATTTATGACTTCTGGGTATCGTTTTCCGCCAATTCTTCGGGTGATTCTCGTCCTTTTTGCACAGTTTGCCGCGCGTGCATCTTTTTGAATCTCCGCATCATCACCAGGACGAACAGTGCCGCAATGGCAAAAATGATCCAGTCGGTCAGCGTCGCACCGCGCATGCTTTCACCGAGATAGACAAAGAATGTGGTCAGGGGCAAAATTCCGAGACCTGTGGTCCAAAGAAATGTCCACCAGCTCACATGGGTCAGTCCCGCCGCATAATTGATGAGGTTGAAAGCGATAACCGGAATGAACCTCACAATCAGCAGGGTTGTGGCACTATCGGTCGAAGACCAGTGTTCCATTTTTTCCCGGGAAGATTCGCTCATCATCGATGTGACAAAACCTCTTCCCATATATCTCGAAAGTGCGAATGCCAGAGATGCCCCGAGCATCGCTCCCACCCAGGAATAGAGCGTGCCCCAAATGACACCGTAAAATTCTCCGGCGATGAAGGCGACAATTTCAGCAGGAAAGGGAATAAAGGAATGAATGATCATCAGCAGAATGATGCCAAGTCCCCCCCATTCTTCAAGGGACTGAATCCATTTCATCAGGTTGGCACGGGAGTATTCGACGTTGAAAAGGGTGTCGGCCACAGCCAGGTAGACACCGCCCAGCGCCACTATGGCGAATAAGACAAACAGTGCAATCGTCAGAGGCCTATGGGGACGTTTCTGTTCCATGCTCGAACCGACCACTCAACAGAACCGTTTGCTCAACGGAACGAAATTTCGTGTCTCTCCCTTTTGTCTACACTCATTCATAAAGCTCACCCTGTCGCCAAAAAGACAAGCAAATTTATCGTGAATAGGGAAGTGTAATGGCCGGCAACCAATAAATGCCTCGCCGACTAGCCTGCGAGACCAGGTTACCGAACAAATTTATCCGAAATTCTTTCCCAAAAAAGAGATCAACGACTATAGTTGAACTGACGTGATTTCACTGGTTAATAGCTGATGTTTGAAACTGGAATTCGGGGAAAAACCGTTCTCGTTACAGGTGCATCGAGTGGGCTCGGAAAACATTTCTCCGACCTTCTCCATTCTGCCGGCGCACACCTGGTGGTAGCCTCCCGGAATGTTGAAAAACTGGAAAAGGTGTCCGGGGCCTGGCAGAATTGCAATGTCCTGGAGCTTGATGTGAGCGATAAGGGATCTGTCGATCGCCTGTTCGACGAAGTCGGCCCTCTGGATATTCTCGTGAATAATGCCGGGGTCGCCGATACCAAACCCGCTATCGATCTCACCCTGTCTGATTGGGATCGGGTCATGGACACGAACTTAAAAGGGGCCTGGCTGGTTGCTCAGAAGGCGGCGCAAAATTTTGTGAATTCTGAAAGGCCGGGCGTTATCGTCAATATTGCCTCTATTGTGGGAAACCGGGTTGCCCGCAATATTCTGCCTTATACAGTCTCAAAAGCTGCCCTGATCCAAATGACAAAGGCGCTGGCACTGGAATGGGCCCGATACGACATCCGCGTCAATGCCCTGGCGCCGGGCTATATTGAAACAGACATGAACAAGGAATTCCTGAATTCAGAAATGGGACAAAAGATCAGGGACAGAATTCCTTTGCGGCGCATTGGCCAGCTGGACGATTTGGATGCGCCTTTTCTGCTTTTATGCGGGGATGGCGGGCGATTTATGACGGGCAGTACTCTCTATGTCGATGGTGGACATCTGGTAAACTCTCTTTAGTCAGCCGCACGTTTTGCCCCAAAAGCCGGAATCAGTTTTATGGACTTTACACTCAGCGCAGAAATTAAAGACTATCGCGACAGAATAAGAGCTTTTGTCGATACGCACATCATTCCCATCGAAAATGACAAATCCAAGCTCGATGAGCACGAAATGATCGCCGAACCGGTTCTGCTGGAGCTTCGCCAGCTTGCCCGGTCAGAGAAACTCTGGGCGCTGCAAATGCCAAAATCCCGGGGCGGCTGTGAACTTTCAAAAGTAGGCATGTCGGTTTGCTACGAGGAAATGGCGAGGTCGCCTTTCGGTCCTGTGGTCTTCAATGCCGCGGCGCCCGATGATGGCAATATGATGATTCTCGAGAAGGTACTCCCCGAGGACATGAAATCCGACTGGCTGCAACCCATTGTCGATGGCGAAAGCCGTTCTTCATTTGCGATGACCGAACCCATGCCGGGCCGTCGTCAACATCGCAGAGGGGTCGGAGCCGGCCCCCGGCATGGGTT
>JANQOC010000147.1 GCA_028279265.1 Hyphomicrobiales bacterium | reverse complement strand
GCGGCGTAGCGCAGGCGAAAATTCTCATCCTGATAATTGCTGACGCCAATCAACAGGGCATAGAGCTTTGGCTTTGCAAACTCTGGAACCTTCGGTTTGGGTGGCGATCCCGACCATTTCAGGGCTATCTTTGCCGGTTCACTGACGGCCTTTGAAGTGCGCGCGATCAGCGCTATCTGAACATCCCGGTCCGGCAGGGGAATAGACAGTTTACCGGATTGCCCACGGGCCGGAACACGCAGGTTTGCCAGTTGCACGTCAGGCAGTGGGCGACCGTCGAGAAGCACATCCACTTTCGTGACTTCGAGACCGGAAGGAGATCTCAGACTGTATTCGAGATCAACCTGTTTTTGCCGGAATTCACTGTTGTTGCCAGGGCCGATGATATTAATCACCGGAGGCAGGCGTTGCAGGATGTCTTCTTCACTGTCTTTGCGCTTGGCAACACGGTTGGCTTCCCGAATAGCCCGGTTTTCGTCGAACTTTTTGAGCACCAGTTTCACGATGTCCGGACGATAAAATTTGTCCCGGAAACGGGAGCCGGGAAAGAAATCCGCTGTCTGATCCCAGTCGCGATTAATGTGCCAGCCGATGAAATCTTCGCCGCCGGGGGATGCGGTAAAATACCCCTTGGGCGTCCAGGCCACCCATCGCAGATCCTGGGCATGAACGAACAGTGCCAGAAGTTCTCGTCCGTCGGTCATCCGATACCAGCGAATGGTGCCGTCTCCGAGCGAGGTTACAATGAGGTTGCCGTCGCCGGAAATATTAACCCCCCAAACCGTCGACGGCGGGGTGATCTTCCACAATTGTTTGGCACTCTTGTCATACCGGCGGAGTGACCAGTTCGCGCCGAGGATAAATCCGTCGCCATCCGGGCGAATGGCCACGGCACGGGATTTTTCATAGTTCGAGAGTTTCAGGACTTTGCCTTTATATTTGGGTGAAAAATTATCTTTCCACTGGGTAATTTCGAGACTTCCTGAATCGCTCTCATAGAGATTCGATGGTCGCCGCGCCGACTCTGACAGTTCACCCTTCTCGAGGTCGAAAAGCACGGATTTCTGACTCTGATAACCAATACCGAACCGTACCTTTAATCCATCCTCTGACAGGGTAAAATGTTTGCCGAGCTTGCCCCGCATATCAGCTTTGACACCATCAACCCAAAGCACTTTCTTACCGGTCTTGGTCACCATGCCGATGGACGGATCGGCGCCGCCAATGGCAATGCGATCACGGCAAGGGGCAAGATCGAGCACCGAGGTGAGGGGACCCTTGACGTTCTGCAGTTGACCGCGTCCCTGGTTATCCCAAATCAGCACGCGACGGGTACCGTTCTTATAATACGATCCCCCGGCGATGAGTCTTTCACCGTCCGCAGACCAGGTAACCGAAATGAGATTGCCGTTTGCGATACCCTCCAGGTCCGGTGAAAATTTGTAGCTCAGAGTGTTCGTGTCATAGACGTCAACGCCGGCACGATCGTAGTAACCAATGGCGACATTCTGCCCGGACGGATCAACAGCGATCCCGAAACTCTCTTTGCCGTTTCGGATTTTGATTTTTCTCAGCAGTTTAAAATTCTGATCATATTGCCGCAGATTGCCATCATAGGAAGAGGTGAAAAGGCGACCATTGTTATCGAATGCGGCGCCATAACTGTCCCCTTGATAGTCACGGTCTTCACCGACGACGTTCCAGCTATCAACTTCCCAAACCTTGACGCCTTTTTTGCCGCCCATAACGGCGGCCAGATATCGCCCGTCCCGGGAGAAAGCGAGGTCATTGACGATACTGGGAAGGCTTGTCAATCGTTTCAGAACGCGGCCCGTGACCGCATCAACCACATAGACAGCCATGGACCTCTTCTGATTCCACTGGGCATCCCATCCGCCGGCGGCGATGAGGCGGCCATCGTTCGAAAGGGTCGTGGCGAAAAATTTTCCCTCGTGTCCGGGTCCTATGGGGAGGCGGACAGTGCGCAATAATTGTCCGTCGGGCAGCGACCACAATCGGACGGTCTTGTCGTCTGAGCCGGTGGCCATGATCGTACAGTTTCTGTCGACACCAATGCGACGGATCATGGCCGTATGCATGCCCGTTTCGATGCGCAATTTCGGTTCGGGATTGGGACGGGGTTCTTGTCCCAAGGCCTGCATACCCGTGACCGCAACCGCCGCAGCAATGAGTGCTGTGACAGCTGATTTCGTTGAACGCCTCATTCTATGTCCTCCCCATCAAATCTGGCCCGAGTAACGACTCACTGCTTATAGTATGCAATTTCCATATATTTTGGATTCAGAATGCCGTGATGGTGACGTCCTGTGGATGAGTTGCGCTGATCGGGTCTGGAACCAACCGGAACAAATATGGCATCTGAATTTT
>JANQOC010000128.1 GCA_028279265.1 Hyphomicrobiales bacterium | reverse complement strand
GTAAAGATGCAGCTGAAACAGGAGCCCTGCGGCAATCGCATAAACCAGGGGACCATGGGCAATTCTCGTTCCAAACTGGGTGTTCTTGCAAAATTCCTCATCGATATGCAGCGGATTATAATCTCCCGAGATACCGGCGAAGTTGACCACGTCGGCTTCGGAGATTGTCCGCCCCGGGGTTACGAACTCCGCATCAACTTCCCACTCCTCCCAGTATAAACCTGTCATTGTTCTATCCCTGTTTTTACTCTCGGCACATCTCGCTTGCCTTCATGCAACAATGCCCCTGGCCTTGAGGTCTGCAATTTCATCTGTTTTCAATTCCAGGATCTCCTGGAGTAATAAGTCCGTATGTTCTCCAAGGAGCGGCGCCGGTTCCGAAATAGTTTCCGACGTGCCATCGAATTTGATCGGATTGCCCGGCAGGCGAATAGGTCCCGCCTCTGGATGATCATAAGAGACAATCATGTGCCGCTCGGCGACGGGTGGTTCTGCAAACGCCCCATCGATATCATTGACCGGTGCTGCGGGAACATCATGGGCACGCATCAGTTGCAACCAGTCAGCAGTTGATTTTTCTTTCAAAATTTCCCGCAATATCGGGACGAGTATCGCTCGATTTTCAACCCGCAAGCCGTTGGTGGTAAAGCGCTTGTCGGCGGCGAGATCCGGACGCTCCAGAGCTTCGCACAACTGTTGCCAGAAATTGTCCTGGCGGCAGGCGATGACCAGAAAACCGTCCGATGTCGGAAAGGCCTCCCATGGCACGGTGAATTCATGGGCGGAACCCTGGCGAACCGGCAGGTCACCGCCGGAAAGACGCACCGTCGCAATATAGCTCAGAAGATTGAGCATACCGTCAAACATTGAAATTTCCAGTCGCCGCCCGGTTCCTGTTTTTTCCCGCTCATAGAGCGCGGCCAGCAGGCCTTTACAGGAGAATATTCCTCCGCTCAGGTCGGCAAGCGGTATGCCTGTGCGCACCGGTGGCTGCCCCTCCTCGCCGGTTATGGACATGTGGCCGCTTATGGACTGAATGATGATATCAAGGGCGGGTAGGTTACTGTATTCACCGGAGCTTCCAAATCCGGTCACGGAACACTGGATGATGCGTGGATTGACAGCTTTGAGAGTCTCATAATCAACCTCCAGCCGCTTCAGAACACCGGGGCGGAAATTGTCGATTACGATGTCGGCCTTCTTGACCAGGCTGTAAAACAATTCTCGACCGTCTTGTGATTTCAGGTCTATGACCATGCTTTTCTTATTGCGGTTGTAGGTCAGGAACAATCCGCTCAACCCATTGACCGGCGCGACGGATGGAATTCTGCCGAGGTCACCGCCGGGAGATTCAATTTTTATAACTTCAGCGCCCAGGTCGGACAGGATCTGACAGCCATAGGTGCCGGCAATAATCTGACCGAGTTCCAATATTCTCACATCCTGAAGCGGAAATGACATCTGCTCTCAAAGTCCCAGGGAACGTGCAATGATGTTTCTCTGAATTTCCGAAGTTCCGGCGCCAATGACCGACAGGCGCGAATCACGGAAAAACCTTTGCATAGGATATTCCATGCAATAGCCGTAACCGCCAAAAATCTGCAATCCCATGTCGGAAACAGCCTTGTAGGTCTCGCTGGAATAGAGCTTCAGGACGGCAGCATCCTCCCGCGTCGCACGTCCCTCGGAAACGAGCCAGGCAAACCGGTAAACCATCGTCCGGGAAATATCGAGCATCATTTTCATATCGGCGAGCTTGTGGGAGATGGCCTGAAACTTTCCAATGGGTCGACCGAACTGGTTGCGGCTCTTGGCGTACTCAAGAGCACAGTCAAAAGCAGCGAGAGCGGCACCCGTCCTTGCCGCGGAAAGACAAAGCCGCTCATACCAGAGGTACGCGTCCGCCGCCGCCCAACCTTCGTCGACCGTGCCTAGAACCGCTGTCGCCGGGACTTGGACATCCTCGTAGAATACCTGGGTCGTCCCGATAGCGCGATGACCCAGGGTGTCGATTTTCCGGATATCAATACCGTCAAGTGTCGTATCGACAAGAAAATTGGTAATGCCCTGTTGTTTCTTCTCTCCATCGTTCGTCCGAGCGACCAAAAGACAATAGTCGCTGATATCCATGCCAGACGTAAACACCTTTTGCCCGTTGAGAATGTAATTCTCATTGCCGTCCGGCCGGGCCCGGGTTTTCAGGGCCGCTGCATCTGATCCGGATTCGGGCTCGGTCAAGCCAAAACAGAAGCTCAGTTCTCCTTTCGCGACCTTGGGCAGGAAATACTCCTTCTGCGCCTTTGTCCCATGGGCCATCACTGCATAACCGCCATAGGTTATGGTCCGGAACAGCCACACACCCAACTCTTCGAAATGACGACCCGCTTCTTCCAGCAAAATCGCCAATTCAATGGCATTTTGCTCAGAACCTCCATATTCCTTCGGCACAATAATTCCCAGCCAGCCTTGTTCCGCGAGGGCATTGTACGCCTCTCTGGGCGGTGTGCCGTCGCGATCACAGGCCTCCGCGTATTCCGGCGGACAAACCTTCGACAAATGACTTCGAAGATGCTCCCGCAGTTCTTCCTGCTCCTGACTGAATCCGAAGTCCATTTGTCCTTATCCCTGCCTGGTTCTGATTCCTAATTGTGAACCGATGTTACAACTGTTGCAACATGTTCATTTGGTCTAACAAAGCTGCCGGGAGATGGTCAA
>JANQOC010000056.1 GCA_028279265.1 Hyphomicrobiales bacterium | reverse complement strand
GGAAAGCTGCTCGATGTTCTCGGTATTGACGCGGATGCGCGACAGTTTGCGTCCCTCGGAGAAGCCGGACGCCTCAAGAGCGGTGAGCCGATCGATACGCCGAAACCGGTATTTCCGCGCTATGTCGAACCGGAGACGGACTGATGCTGGTCGACAGCCACTGTCACCTTGATTTCCCGGATTTCAAGGAAGAGCTCAATGACGTGGTCACTCGTGCGCGAACGGCCGGTATTGGCTGCATGCTCTCCATATCCACGCGTGTCCGCCAATTCAGCACTCTGTTGCAGTTGGCGGAGCGCTTTGATGACGTTTATTGCACGGTCGGAACCCATCCTCACTACGCAGCCGAAGAACCCGATGTCCAGTTGCAGGAGCTTGTTGATCTGGCCGCCCATCCGAAGGTCGTCGGTATTGGCGAGGCCGGTCTCGACTACCACTACGATAATTCTCCGAGGGATATCCAGGCCCGCAGTTTTCGCCTTCACGTCCGGGCCGCACAGGAGACCGGACTACCGCTGGTGATTCACAGCCGCGATGCCGAGGCGGATACCGCTGAAATCATTGAAGAAGGGATGGCCCATGCCCCTTTTAAGCCGCTTCTCCACTGTTATTCGTCACGGCGGGAACTGGCGGAGCGGGGACTTGCCGTCGGTGCCTATGTTTCATTTTCCGGCATACTAACCTTCAAAGCGGCGTCAGAATTGCGCGAAATTGCAGCGGATATTCCCGCGGATAGAATATTGGTCGAAACGGATGCGCCTTATCTGGCCCCGGTACCCCGCCGCGGCAAGCGGAACGAACCGGCTTATGTCGTGCACACCGCGAAGAAACTTGCGGAAGTCCGCAATATGAGTGTGGAAGAGCTGTCCAGGCAGACGACATCAAATTTTTTCAAACTTTTTGAAAAGATACCCTCCGATAAATTTCTCGCAACCGACGGACCCGAATGACATTGCAATGACCCTGGAAGTCACAATTCTGGGCTGCGGATCATCCGGTGGCGTTCCGCGTGTGGGAAATCTCTGGGGCCAGTGCGATCCCGACAATCCCAGGAACCGGCGCTTAAGATGTTCTATAGCCGTGCGGCAAACCGGAACCGAGGGTTCGACGGTCCTGCTGGTGGATACGTCCCCGGATCTGCGCCAGCAACTGCTCCGGGCAGATCTCAACTGGCTGGATGGGGTGTTCTTTACCCATGACCACGCCGATCACACCCATGGGATAGATGAACTCCGGGTCATCGCCATTCATGCTCGCAAGCGTCTCGATGTTTATATGGATGACAATGCGGCTGCGACCCTCAAAAAAAGATTTTACTACTGTTTCGAAACGCCTGAGGACAGTATTTATCATCCGTTTCTCAATTCCCGCGCTTTGACTCCTTACAATCCGGTGACGGTAAACGGTGAAGGCGGGGCGATGCAGGTTTTGCCTTTTGAAGTGAAACACGGTCAGGGAACGGCACTTGGCTTCCGAGTAGGCGATGTCGCCTATACACCGGATCTGAGCGGCATTACAGATCAGACTCTCGAAGTTTTACAGGATCTCGACGTCTGGATCCTGAACGCCCTCAGGTACAAAACCCATCCCGCCCATCTGTCGGTGGATCAGGCCCTGGCACTGGTCGAAAAGGTCAAACCGCGCCGCGCAATCCTGACCCATCTCCATGTCGACCTGGACTATGAGGAACTGAGACAGAGTTTGCCGGACCATATCGAGCCGGCTTATGACGGCTTGGTTATCCGGTCCTGAACTGGTACGCTGGCAACCGACCGACCAATCGTGAGTGATGTTCCAGAAGCAGGAGAGACGTGATGGCGTCATCCCATGGCAATCCGCATTTGCCTGACGAAACGGAATTCGAACAGGCGTTGAATGAGCGTGTGGATCAGATTCTTAATGCCTGTGTCGCATGCGGCAAATGTGTTGAGGTTTGCCCGATGACGGAATCGGCTCAAGTCGACAAAAATGCAGGCGAAGAGATAGCCAAAGGCGTCCTGAATATTCTCAGGGAAGGGAAGGGCGATAACACATCAGCGCGGCGATGGGCCGAAGCCTGCAGCTTGAGTGGACACTGTATTCCGGCTTGTGACTATGGCGTCAATCCGCGCTTCATGCTGTCCATGGCCCGTGTGGCCCTGGTTAAAGAATCGAACGATGTTCCTGAACGGCGAAGAAATGGTGTTCGTGCCTTCGGGGGCCTGAGCCGCAATGTCAGGGTTCTGTCCCGAATTCAGCTTCCGGAGGATTCGCTGGCGCGGTTGGGGCAGGTCAGAAGTGATTCAGAGGATGGCACAGCGCATGAAAGTGACGGTGCCGGGGAACAACAAAGCAAACCTGATATCCTGTTTTATACGGGCTGCAATGTTCTGAAAACGCCGCACATCGCGCTTCTTGCCCTGGATATCTTCGATGCGCTGGGCAAATCTTCGAAAGTCGTGGGCGGTCCCACCCATTGCTGCGGCGTCCTGCAGCACAGGGCCGGGGATATGCAGTTGTCCGGCCGCATGGGGATGTCGACCATCGAGAAATTCTTAGGAATTGATGCCGGAGAAGTGGTTAGCTGGTGTCCGTCCTGTCAGCGCCAGTTCGGAGAGATTACCCTGCCGACGATCGAACAGGCGACGGGGGAGACCGTTTTTGAGATGACTCCCTATCTGGTTTACCTGGAAAGACATCTGGACGAGCTTATCCCTCTCCTTCAAAAGCCCGTCATAAAACGTGTTGCGCTGCTTCGCCACACGGGCGCCGAAGGTAATTTGCAGGCCGCGCAAAATCTACTGGCCCTGGTGCCCGGCATTGAAGTGATCGATGCCAACCTGCCGTCGGCTGGGC
>JANQOC010000043.1 GCA_028279265.1 Hyphomicrobiales bacterium | reverse complement strand
CAAGGCCGCGGAGATCCTCCGACGACCTTCAGTCTTCTCGTTCTCGGATCCGCAGGGCGTGGTGAGTCTCTTCTGAAACCTGATCAGGACAATGCGCTCATCTATTCACTGTCCGAGTCAGAACTGTCGGCGGAAGAAACCGATCAATGGTATGAAGACTTCGCGACACGGATTGCCAGAATCCTGGACAGTGCCGGCATTCCCTATTGCGATGGCGGCGTCATGGCCAAGAATTCAAAATGGAGAAACAGCCTGCGCGGGTGGTTCGCAACCGTTGACAATTGGCTGAATCGTTTTTCGCCGGAAGATCTCCTGTCGACGGATATATTTTTCGATTACAAACCGGTTCTCGGCGATTTTGAGCTGGCCTATAAATTGTGGAACTACGCCTACGACCAGGCCCGGGATGCCACGGGATTTCTCGGCCACATGTCCAATCAGGCTCAGAATATTTCCTCACCTATTGGATTGTTCGGACAGATAAAGACAAACCAGGGGACAATCGATTTGAAAAAACATGGATTGTTTCCCATGGTCAGCGGTGCCCGGGCCCTGGCCCTGAGACACGGTATTAAAAACAGGGCGACGCGCAAACGCCTGCGGGGTGTGATTGATACGGGTAAATATAATGAAAATGATATTCAGAATATTATCGATGCCCGGGACATATTTGTTCGTGAACTCCTCCGCACCCAGGTCCGCCAGATTGAATCCGGGGAACCCCTGAACAACGAGATTTCCCTGGGTAACCTGACCAAGAGCCGTCGCGTTCAGCTTAAGTGGGCGTTGAACCAGGTCGATATTCTCAATGCAATTGTATTAAGTGCGCGCTGATTGACGTGCAAACGGACCGGTATAAAGACTCTATATTACCGGCCTGATCCTCAGCCAATACGTTTCACAAAGGCCTGGACATTGACGCTCTCCCAGATGTCCGCCTGGGAAAGAGGGTCTTCGGCGCGTATTTTGTCGATCACGGCGCGATTTTCCACATCGAGAACGTAGAGACTGCCGATCACTTTGGTCTCGTCATTGTCGTCGACGAGGGGACCGGACATCACGACTTTCACACCGCTGCTGTCAAGATAGTCGCGATGGGCGGGCATGACTTCGTTGCGCGTTTCCTGAACGCCCGGTTTATCCAGGCAATGCATGACGAATAACATGCAGATGTCCTCCCTTTTTCATAGTCCAAACATAGTCCAAATTTGGGATTGATCATAAAACACTTTGAGGGGGAATAGAAACTGTTTATAGGGGGGACGGCCATCAAACCACGAGTGAAAAATCATGGGCTCCGACTATCATATTCGGAAAACGACCTTAAAGGATGCATCCGGGGTCACAGCGCTCCTGCAGGCAAGCTATCCGGTTTTGCTGAAGCCGTTCTATAGTGAACCGGTATTGCGCGAGGCCCTGCCTCTGATGGCAAGGGCCCATGAAGGTCTTCTCCAGTCCGGCACATATTTTGTGGTCGTATCCGACAGGGGAGAATTCGCAGGCTGTGGGGGATGGAGCCAGACCCAGTTCGACAGCGAAGATATTGATCCCGCCGTGGCCTATATTCGGCATTTTGCCACCCATCCGAACCATTTGCGGCAGGGGATCGGCGGTCGGATACTTGACAGATGCCTGCAGGAGGCCCGCTCCATAAATGTGGAAAAAATGATGTGCAATTCCACTTATGCAGCAGAAAAGTTTTATGCATCCCGGGGATTCCGGGTTACCGAGAAGATTGAAGTCGTGCTTCGCGACGGTGTAAACTTTCCTGCATTGTTGATGCGCCTGCAGTTTGGAGAAGTTTGAGTAACCGCCGTTATGAATAGGAACAGTAAGACATTCCTTTTGGTTGTGGACGTGCAATTGGATTTCTGTCCGGGTGGCGCGCTTGCCGTGCCCGACGGGGATCAGATTGTCGCCGGCATAAACCAACTGATGAAACGGTTTACCCACATCGGCTTTACCCAGGACTGGCATCCGGCAGATCATTCGTCTTTTGCAAGCGCACATCCCGGGAAATCGCCTTTCGAGACCATCAGTGTTGACTATGGCGAACAGACCCTGTGGCCGGATCACTGCATTCAGGGACAAGAGGGCGCTCGTCTTCATCCGGAATTAGATACAAGCCGGGGCGAGCTTATCATTCGCAAGGGATACCGCCGGAATATCGACAGCTATTCAGCATTCTTCGAAAATGACAGGAAGACGCCGACTGGGCTTGCGGGATATCTCAGGGATCGCGGGTTCGGGAAACTTTATATCTGCGGTCTTGCAACAGATTTTTGCGTCGGCTTTTCGGCCCTGGACGGGGTTGCCTGCGGTTTCGAAATCGTGGTTATCGAGGATGTCTGCCGGGCAATCGATCTCGACGGATCTCTCGCTGCCATGAAGCAAATGTTCAGCGACCAAGGCGTCACTCTTTGTCGCTCAGACGATGTTCCGGGATAATTGTGTCGAACAACTCACCAGCCGTTCAAACCCTTATACGGGCATCGTTCCGGGTCAACGGGCTTTAGGAAGACAGAAAGGCAATGATGAGAATTCCAAGAATTATCAGTACCGGAACTAAGTAGTAACGCACGGTCTTTCCAATCATCGAGAGCCGTTAAACCCGGTCATTCTCTATCAATCCGTTGGTCTTTATCTATCTGTTGGTGCGTTGAAACCTTGACCTCCAGGAACGAACCCTGGAGGCCAGGTACCTGGAGGTCAAGAAAATGTCTAGCAATCCAATCGATGGGCTCAGGACTATAACGCCCTGAGATCATCAAGTGTTTTTTGCGGTTCCGGTCGTCGTGTGTAGTCGGGATCGATATCCGCGGCTCTGACAACACCGGTCTGGTCGACAACCAGCCGGGCCGGCATGGGCAGGGACCAGCTATCGTCGCCATTATGCCCGGCCATGTCGATACCGAAGCCTTCGAAGACGGCCCGGGGCTCCGGCGCCATGACATAGCGGATGCCCAATTGCTCTGCGTACGCATTGCCGGGATCACTCAGCAAGTCGAAAGACAAGCCGTGTTTTTCAACCAGGGTCTTACTGTGGCTTTGAAGCTGGGGGGTGAGTGCTACAAGTGTGGCACCAAGATTTTGCAATTCGGGAACGATTTCCTGCAAAGCATACAGCTCTGCATTACAGTAAGGTCACCAATGACCCCGAAATACGGTCAGAACCATGGGTCCGTTGGCTAGAACCGAGGCTGATGAAACTTCCGCATCATCTTGATTTTTCAGGCTAAACGCCGGAAGCGACTGGCCAACACCAATAGCGCGTTCCACTTGTCCAGAATCTCTGAGGCTCTGCACAAAGCCACCGATAATGGCGCGTTTATCTTCCGGAATCTTCTTCGCCGATCCCTCCCTGAGGGCGGCGAGTTTTTCCTCCAAGCTCATAAAGTTTACCTCGCTTGTCTATGTTGTCTGACAATTCTTTTAGATAAATACCGATGTGTCCAATATGTTGTGTTTTTTGTTGGCTGACAAGCCGGAATTTCGGTGTCCCGGAAAATTTGAAGGGACCGGAATCAAAGCGTGTGCGTCGGATAAAATTATCAATGTGCGACAACGCGGCGCATTAAACAGTGAATCGAACCCCGATCTTGTAAATTTCCCATGTTTCTGACTTGCGTCCCCCATTGAGGTGCGGTAAACGCTGCGCGGAGCTTTTTAAACGTATCATCGATTCAAAGGCTTATCCGGTCGCTGGTTTTAACCGCCAGGCTTTGACCTGTTACTGTATCGTCCCGGCGGTTCGGGGGTCGCGACAAAATCGTGGTTTTAAAATTTCCAACGGATACGTTATGATCCGACAATTGCGTCAGAGCAGAAGAGTCACGGCCTAATCTCATGAACGAACTCTTGTTATCCTACCTGCCAGTTGCCATTTTCATAGGAGTATCTCTGGTCATCGGACTCGGTCTGATGGTCGTGCCGTTTATCGTCGCTGTCCGCAATCCCGATCCCGAGAAGGTTTCGGCTTACGAATGCGGATTTAATGCTTTCGATGACGCCCGCATGAAGTTCGATGTCAGATTTTATCTGGTCGCGATTCTCTTTATTATCTTCGATCTCGAAGCCGCCTACCTGTTTCCCTGGGCCATTGCTTTCAAAGAGATCGGCGCTGCCGGATTTTGGACGATGATGATATTCATCGGCGAATTGCTGGTCGGTTTCATTTATGCCTGGAAGAAAGGCGCTTTGGAATGGGATTAATCAAACCCCCATATGTAACACTTCCCCAAATGACCATGGCCGCTCCGGGAGAAGCATCCGGTGGTGCGGGTCGCACAATTGATCAAATTCCACAGTTTTCCGAGTTTTCCGAAGAGCTATCGGACAAGGGTTTTCTGGTAACGTCATCGGAACATCTCATCAACTGGGCCCGCACGGGCTCTTTAATGTGGATGACGTTCGGTCTTGCCTGTTGCGCCGTGGAGATGATGCACTCGTCGATGCCGCGCTATGATGTAGAGCGGTTTGGATTTGCCCCGCGGGCCAGTCCGAGACAATCGGATGTCATGATTGTCGCCGGGACTCTGACCAACAAGATGGCACCGGCCCTGCGCAAGGTCTATGACCAGATGCCGGAACCAAGATATGTCATTTCAATGGGCAGCTGTGCCAATGGTGGCGGGTACTATCATTATTCTTATGCGGTCGTTCGCGGCTGTGATCGGATTGTGCCCGTGGACATATATGTCCCCGGTTGTCCGCCAACGGCAGAAGCCCTCGTTTATGGCATCCTTCTTCTCCAGGCAAAAATTCGGCGTACAGGAACCATTGAACGGTAAGTCATAGAGTTTGGACTATGCGATGCAGATGGGGAAGTGAGGGTTGATTATGAGCGAAACCGAAGACAAGCAGGAAACCCTTAAAGACCTTGCCGAGTATATCGCCGATCGGGCCGGGCGATCCATTAACAGCTGGTCGGTGGCCTATGGTGAGCTGACACTCGACGTTGCACGGGAAGATATCAGGAAAATCATTAAAATGCTGCGCGACGACGTGCGCTGCCAGTTTAATCTTCTCGTCGACCTCTGCGGTGTTGACTACCCGGAACGGCCAAAGCGGTTTGACGTGGTCTACCACCTTCTGTCCATGAAACAGAACATGCGGATCCGGATTAAAGTTGAAACCGAGGAAGGTGCGCCTGTTCCAAGCCTGGTGGATCTGTTTCCCGCGGCCAACTGGTACGAGCGGGAAGCTTTCGATTTTTACGGCATCCTGTTCACAGGACATCCCGACCTGAGACGAATTTTGACGGATTATGGTTTCAAGGGACATCCCATGCGCAAGGACTTCCCGCTGACCGGCTATGTTGAAGTTCGCTACGACGATGCCCAGAAAAAAGTGATTTACGAACCGGTGAAACTCAATCAGGAATTTCGGTCCTTTGACTTCATGTCCCCCTGGGAAGGGGCGGAGTATTTGCTGCCTGGCGACGAAAAAGCCGAAGAAGAACAGAACGGCAAGGCCTAGTCACAAGGTAATGAATCATGGCTGAAACGGAAATTCGAAATTTCAATATCAACTTTGGGCCGCAGCATCCGGCGGCGCACGGTGTTTTGCGCCTGGTTCTCGAACTTGACGGCGAGGTCGTCGAACGCGTCGATCCCCATATCGGATTGCTCCACCGGGGCACCGAGAAACTGATCGAGCACAAAACATACCTGCAGGCCGTTCCTTATTTCGACCGTCTCGATTATGTGGCGCCGATGAACCAGGAACACGCCTATGCACTGGCGGTTGAAAAGCTTCTCGACATCAAGGTGCCGAAACGGGGCCAGCTCATACGCGTCCTCTACTCAGAGATTGGGCGTATTCTTTCCCATATGCTGAATATCACGACTCAGGCGCTCGACGTGGGTGCCCTGACCCCGCCGCTCTGGGGATTTGAGGAGCGTGAAAAGCTGATGGTGTTTTATGAACGCGCGTCAGGCTCGCGGATGCACGCCGCCTATGTGCGTCCCGGCGGCGTTCATCAGGATCTTCCCAAGCAGCTCATTGAAGATATCTATAATTTCTGCGATCCGTTCCTGCAAATCTGTGATGATATTGAAGGGCTGCTGACCGGAAACCGGATATTTAAACAGCGAAATGTTGATATTGGAGTCGTCTCCCTGGAAGATACCATCAAGTGGGGATTTTCCGGTGTCATGGTTCGGGGATCCGGCGGCGCCTGGGATCTGAGGCGGTCCCAGCCTTATGAATGCTACAGCGATCTTGAATTCGAGATTCCCGTGGGCAAGAACGGCGATTGCTATGATCGCTATCTTATTCGCATGGAGGAAATGCGCCAATCCGCTTCGATCATGAAACAGGTCTGTGAATTGCTCACCGAAACGGGTGGTCCGGTTTCCGATACAAATAATAAAGTCGTGCCGCCTAAACGGGGAGAGATGAAACAGTCGATGGAAGCGCTGATTCATCACTTCAAGCTCTACACCGAAGGCTATCATGTTCCCGCCGGCGAAGTTTACGCGGCGGTGGAAGCGCCTAAAGGTGAGTTCGGGGTCTATATCGTTTCCGACGGTTCCAACAAACCTTATCGCTGCAAAATTCGGGCACCGGGATTCCCGCACTTGCAGGCCATGGACTTTATGTGTCGCGGGCACATGCTTGCGGATGTTTCCGCTGTTCTCGGATCGCTTGATATTGTCTTTGGGGAGATTGACCGATGAGTGTCAGACGCCTCACATCCGATCAACCGGAGAGTTTTGCCTTTACCCCGGAAAATCTCGATTGGGCCAATGCCCAGCTGAAAAAATTTCCCGAGGGAAAAGAGGCCTCGGCGGTGATACCCCTATTATGGCGGGCACAGGAGCAGCATGGAGGTTGGTTGCCGGAACCGGCTATGCGCGTTGTCGCTGATATGCTGAATATGGCCTATATCCGCGTGTTGGAAATTGCGACTTTCTATACGATGTTCAATTTGTCTCCGGTGGGCACGCATTTCGTTCAACTCTGCGGGACGACACCGTGCTGGCTGCGCGGTGCTGATGATTTGAAAGAGGTCTGTCGGCGCGTCATTGGCGAGCCGGGAGAACTGAGTGAAGACGGCCAGTTGTCATGGATTGAAGTCGAGTGCCTCGGCGCCTGTGTCAATGCTCCAATGGTGCAGATCAACGATGACTATTACGAAGATCTCGACGCCGGAACGTTCGAGCAAATATTGCACAAACTGCGCAATGGCGAAGAGGTCGCCGTGGGTCCACAGGTGGACCGGCAACTGTCGGCACCGCAGACCGGTTTGACAACCCTGACAGGGGTTACAAACGGTCATGCCCCGGATATGAGTTTTGATGAGGCCCCGGAAGGGGGCGGGTCGGAAGAACAGGCAGGTAACGCCGAACGCCCGCAGGCTCTGGATGGAGCCCGGGCGCAAGGAGCCGATGATCTCAAGCGTATCTCCGGTGTCGGCGCAAAAATTGAGGAGATCCTCAACGGTCTCGGCATTTATCATTACGACCAGATCGCACAATGGTCGGAAGCAAATATCAACTGGGTTGATGATCATCTCAAATTCAAGGGCCGAATTCTCAGGGAAGACTGGTGCTCTCAGGCAGAAACTTTGGCCGAGGGCGGACAGACCGAATTCGCAGAAAACTATGATGACGATGCGAAGGACGATGGGTGATGCTGGCAGATAAAGATCGGATATTTCAGAATT
>JANQOC010000040.1 GCA_028279265.1 Hyphomicrobiales bacterium | reverse complement strand
TATTGATAGAAACCGGCTGCAAGCTCTGGGTGGGCATACGCTCCTGATCACTCATGACGACATATCGATTGAAACCGTCAGTGATTATCGCGGAGCTTGGCCCTGGTCTGTCAGGCGTTGAACTCAATATTGGCAATCGATTGCAGCACCCCGTGTCGTACCCGCCAAGGCCGTGCGACTGTCAAAAACCGAAACTGCCGGTTGCAATCGAGCGGGTTGCGAAGCTTGGCGATCAATATTTACGAATGAGACCCACGAGCCTGCCCTGAATCTTCACCCTATCCGGTCCGAAGATACGGGTTTCATAAGCCGGGTTGGCGGCTTCCAGGGCAACGGAATTACCTTTGCGGCGCAACCGCTTCAAGGTTGCTTCCTCATCGTCAACCAGGGCGACGACAATATCACCGGTATCGGCCGTATCGCTCTTCATGATAATGACCGTGTCACCTTCAAATATACCAGCTTCGATCATCGAATCCCCTTTGACTTCAAGGGCAAAATGTTCGCCGCTGCGAAGGATGTCCGGCGGTACGTCGATATCGCGGCTACGATCCTGTATGGCCGCAATGGGGACACCCGCTGCGATACGCCCCATAAGAGGTACGCTCACGGATTCTCCGAATTCCGGGGGATTAGCAAATTGATCTTCTGATTTTCCAAGACTGCCTTCGATGACACTTGGCGAAAAGCCGCCGCTTGTCCGGGCAATTGATTCCGGGGACGAAGATTCCGGTAATTTCAGCACTTCGAGGGCACGTGCCCGGTGGGGCAGACGGCGAATAAAGCCGCGTTCTTCAAGGGCTGTAATGAGGCGATGAATTCCCGACTTCGAGCGCAGATCCAGGGCGTCCTTCATTTCATCGAAAGAGGGGGGAACGCCGCTTTCCTTGAGACGTTTGTTGATATACAGCAGCAGTTCTTTCTGTTTTGGTGTGAGCATTTAGGGAACCTTTTCATGTCAATCGGCGATCAGCGAACCGCTTAAATCGGTTGAAATTCCAAAATCAGATGCATGGAACGAACGCAATATTGCGAATCAAACAAACCATGAACAAATATACGTGTTCTATTTGTGTTCCGCAAGCGCTTAAAATTACGTTAAAATCGGGATTTAAGATAATAAATTGAAAAATCTCGGCTTATCGCCGTGTATGAGCAAGAGCTGGTGGAAATTCCCGGACAGGCAAGAAACTCGGGAACCAGCTACATTATCGGTCCAAAATTAAGGAATCCTAGAAATCCAGGGCCAGTACAGGGACTTCGGCACCCGCCTCTCTGGCGATGTCACCGACAGGACGGACAACGAGACAGTCGGCCCGAGCGAGCGTTGCGAGAAGGGAGCTATCCTGGTCATCGAACGTGCGGACCTGCCTGTTTCCTGCTTTGTCGGTGACATATTCGGCACGCATATAGTGCTCTCTCGGACCATTGGCGCTAACCGCCTTGGCCAGGGGAAGGGACTGGGTCTCCTCGCCGGCCTCTTTCAAACCCGCCAGCTTTTTCACCAGCGGCACCAGAAAGATACGGCCACATATCATTGCCGAAACCGGATTCCCCGGCAATCCCAGGATCCGTTGATGATTTCTGGCGCCGAACATCAGGGGCTTTCCCGGGCGCATGGCGATCTTCCAGAAATCAAGCTTCATGCCGTGGTCGGTCATGATTTCCTGAACGAGATCATGATCCCCCACCGAAGCCCCACCGATGGTCACCAGAATATCGGCTTCTTTCGCCTTTTCGATATGTTCACCCAGACTTTCTGCGGTGTCCCGGGCGATGCCCAGAAGGTCGGGAATGCCGCCGGATCGGGAAACGAGGGCGGCGAGCCCGACGGGGGTTGAAGAAATAATCTGTTCCGGATTGGGTTTTTCTCCCGGCATCACCAGTTCGTCACCGGTCGACAATATGGCGACCCGGGGCTGGCGAAAGACCGAGACCTTGTCATGATTCATTGCCGCCGCCAGTGAAAGCGTCCGGGCCGTCAGCAGGGTTCGCTCAGAGAGGAGAACATCGCCTTCGGCAAAATCGTAACCCTGGCGCCGGATATAGGTTCCGGGCGGATTAGAGACTTGGATGAGGACTTCCTGCTCGTTCCGTTCCGTATCTTCCTGGATGACAATCGTATCCGCACCGTCGGGAACCGGGGCACCGGTGAAAATTCTTGCGGCCTCACCGGCTTTCAATGTCCCGGTCATACCATGACCGGCAGCGGATTCGCCGACGATTCTCAGTCGAACGGGAACAGTTCCAATATCGCCGGAGCGAACCGCATAGCCATCCATTGCGGATGCGTGAAAAGGCGGTTGCGTAATTCTGGCTTTGAGATCCTCGGCCAGGACCGTGCCCAGAGCATCTGTAATGGCAATTTCTATTTTGTCCCGGGGTTGAGCGCCATTGAGAACCTGCTCCAGCGCTTCAGAAACCGACAGGGCGTTCATGTCTCCGAATGCTCCCCTTGACGAAAATCTCCGGATTGTCCGCCGGTTTTTTCAAGCAAGCGAATATCGCGGAAACCCATGCTGCGGTCGACGGCCTTGAGCATGTCATAGATTGTCAGACAGGCAACAGACACGGCTGTGAGCGCCTCCATTTCCACCCCTGTCTTACCGTCGACAAGCACAGACGCCGTAACCTGGATGCCCGGATCTTCCTTCTGTTCTTCAAAATCAATCGCAATTTTTGAAATGGGGAGGGGGTGGCAAAGCGGTATGAGTTCATGTGTTTTCTTCGCCGCCATGATACCGGCTATCCGCGCCGTGGCGAGGACGTCGCCTTTCTTTGCCGCTCCCTGAAGCAAGAGGTCCAGGGTGGCGGATTGCATCGCCACAAAGCCTGTCGCGACCGCCGTTCGCCGGGTCGGAGGTTTCGCCGAAACATCCACCATATTGGCTTCACCGCGTTCATTGAGGTGTGAAAGATTTTTCTCCTTGGTCATGATTGCAGCGCATCCGACGCGTTTTCACCGGGGCTTCCCATTGGCAGTCCAAGTAAATTTCGGGTTGCTTCCGTTACATCCTGCTGGCGCATGAGGCTTTCACCGACCAGAAAGGCCTGGACCCGGTGCTCTGCGAGCCTTTCCAGGTCCGCGTGAGTGAATATACCGCTTTCCGAAACAATCAATCGATCTTCAGGGATCAGTCCGGCGAGATCCGCAGTTGTTTCCAGACGCGTTTCAAAGGTCTTCAGGTTTCGATTGTTAATACCGATAAGAGGTGAGGGCAGCCTCAGACCGCGCTCAAGCTCGTCCCTGTCGTGAACCTCGACCAGGACGTCCATACCGAGCTCATTAGCCAGTTCATTCAGCTCCAGGGCCAACTCGTCCGGCAATATGGCCATGATCAAGAGAATACAATCGGCGCCCCAGGCGCGTGATTCATAAATCTGATAGGGATCGATCATGAAATCCTTGCGCAGAACCGGCAGGGAAACCGCCTGTCTCGCCTGTTTGAGAAATTCCGGCGACCCCTGAAAAGATGGCGTGTCCGTCAGCACCGACAAGCAGCTGGCCCCCCCGGCGGCATAGTTCCCGGCGAGAATTTGTGGATTAAAATCCTCACGGATCAACCCCTTTGACGGGCTCGCCTTCTTGATCTCTGCGATAAGCGCAAAACGGCCTGCCGAGGCCGTGGCATGCAGATTCGAAATAAAACCTCTCGGCGCGTCTGCGGCGCGAGCCTGATCCGCGACTTCTGTTTGGGAAACGGCATTTTTGGCCGCCGCAACCTCATCGCGTTTGTAGTCAACGATTTTTGCCAGGACATCCGTCATGGAATTTTAGCCACCATTGGTGATTTCGATCAGCTTCTGTAGAGCCTTTCGGGCACTGCCGCTGTCAATGCTCTCCCGCGCAATCGTCATACCCTCCATCAGATCGCCGGCTTTGTCCGCAACGACGAGGGCGGCGGCACTGTTGAAGAGGACGATATCCCGGAACGGTCCGGCTTCGCCGCCAAGCACATCGATGATTGCCTTGGCGTTACTCTCAGGCTCACCGCCTTTCAGCTGTTCGGGCCTGACGGTTTCCAGACCCACATCCGCGGGAGAAATCTCAAATGTCCGTACCTGCTGGTTGGCGAGTTCAGAGACCTTCGTCGGTCCGGTCGTGGTGATTTCATCAAGACCGTCGGACCCATGGACGACCCAGACCTTTTCGTTGCCCAGTTCGTTGAACACATGGGCCATGGGTTCAACCCATTGTTCGGAAAAAACACCGACAAGAAGACGCTTGGCGCCGGCTGGATTGGAGAGGGGACCCAGCAGATTGAATATGGTCCGGGTTCCAAGTTCGACCCGTGCCGGCATCACGTGGCGCATGGCCGCATGATGGGCGGGGGCAAACATGAAGCCGACTCCCGCCTCGTAAACGCATTTTGAAATAACTTCCGGCGGCACTTCGAGATTGACACCCAGCGCGGTCAGCACATCTCCGGCACCTGATTTGGACGAAAGGGCGCGGTTACCGTGCTTGGCAATTCTGACACCAGCCCCGGCGGTGACGAAAGTCGCGCATGTCGAAATATTGTAGGTGCCGGAATTATCGCCACCCGTGCCGACGATGTCGATCGCATCGTCTGGAATTGGCACCGAGGTCGCTTTGCTGCGCATGGTTTTGGCGGCACCTGAGATTTCACTGACCGTCTCTCCCCGGACACGCAATCCCATGAGGAAAGCACCGATCTGCGATGGTGTCGCTTCACCGGACATGATGATATTGAATGCATCGGCGGCTTCTTCGACAGTCAGGGCCGTACCATCGGCGACTTTGGCAATATGTGCTTTTAATTTATCCATCTTCAGTCTGTAATTCTAAACCCACCGGTCAGGCCAGTGCCGGGGCTCTCTTTTTGGACACTGTTTTTTTGCCGCGGCGCCTGACGCCGGCCAGATCAAGGAAATTCTCCAGAATTGCGTGACCATGTTCGGAAGCAATGCTTTCGGGATGAAACTGCACGCCATGCACGGGATCCGTCTTGTGTTGCAACCCCATGATGACACCGTCCGTGGTTTCCGCGGTGACAACCAGTTTCTTTGGCAAGCTATCGCGCTCGACAATCAGCGAGTGATAGCGCGTCGCCTGAAAAGACTTCGGCAGACCCTTGAACACTCCTTTGGGCTTGCAGCGAATTGTGGACATTTTCCCGTGCATGAGCTGTGGGGCCTGAACGATCGACCCCCCATAAGCCTGTCCGATTGTCTGAAAACCGAGGCAAACGCCAAAGATCGGGATATCCGCGCCTGCACGTGCGACCAGGTCAAGACAGATACCGGCGCGATCCGGGTCACAAGGGCCTGGCGAGATCACAATGGCCTTTGGCTTTTTCTTGAGAACTTCGTCTACCGAAATCTTGTCGTTTCGATGGACCTGGCACGGAGCGCCAAGTTCACCGATATAGTGAACGAGATTATAGGTAAAACTGTCGTAGTTATCGATCAGGATAATCATGGCTGCGGAGGTGTCGGTCCAAAACGTTTTC
>JANQOC010000011.1 GCA_028279265.1 Hyphomicrobiales bacterium | reverse complement strand
CAGTTGACAATCTCTGTCACGGTGATGCCGAAATGCTCGAAAAGTGCCCCGGCCGGAGCGGAGGCGCCAAAACTTTTCATGCCGACAAAACTACCCTGCTCGCCGAGCCATTTACACCACCCCTGTTCAACAGCGGCTTCTATCCCGATCCGCGGGGCGGTCCCCAGAATACGGGTTCTTTCCGCGAGATCGAGACGCTCGAACAGTTCCCAGGACGGCATGGAGACCACAGCGGCCTTGACGTTTTCACTTGCAAGTTGCTCCGCTGCGGAAACGGCCAATTCTACTTCAGAACCCGTGGCAATCAGGGTGATGTCCCGCGTTCCGTCAACATCCCGGAGAATGTAGGCGCCGTTGCGACTGAGATTATCCGCCGTGTTTTCAGATCTGAGAAGCGGCAAACCTTGTCGCGACAGAACCAGAACCGTGGGCCTGTCGGCGGATTCCAGGGCGATTTCCCAGCATTCCGCGCACTCCACGGAGTCGGCGGGTCGCAATACATTGAGGTTGGGAATGGCGCGAAGTGCCGCGAGATGTTCAACCGGCTGGTGCGTCGGACCGTCTTCTCCAAGACCAATGGAGTCATGGGTCATTACATATATAACGCGCTGCTCCATCAGGGCGGACAGGCGAATTGAAGGTCGGCAATAATCTGTAAACACCAGGAATGTCGCACCATAAGGCACGACACCACCGTGGAGCGCCAACCCGTTCATCACTGCCGCCATCGCATGTTCACGCACGCCATAATAGACATAGGAACCGGTATAATCCGGTGCTGCAACAGGTGAATGATGGGACGTCAGGGTTCCGTTTGACCCGGTCAGGTCCGCAGATCCCCCGATCATGCCGGGAACTACAGGTATCAGCTTCTCCAGCACTTTCTGAGAAGAAACACGCGAAGCGAGCTTGTCCCCGGATTCGGAAAACTCAGCTTTTATCTCAGCGACCGCCGATTTGATCGCCGCTTTTACCGTTTCATCGACAGGATCGGTGAGCAGTTTTTGCTGGTCCTTCGGCAAGGCGTTGAACCTGTCCAACCAGGCTTCATAACCGGCATGACCCCGGTTGCCTGCTTGCCGCCATGCGGAAAGGATGTGCTCGGGAATTTCAAAGGGTGCATGCGGCCAGTCCAGCGCTTTGCGCGTTGCTTCGATTTCCTCCGCGCCCAGAGGGGCCCCATGGGTTGAAGCCGTCCCCTGTTTGCTGGGAGCGCCGTATCCGATGATCGTCCGGCAGGCAATCATCGACGGCTTGTCGGAAACTTTTTGTGCCTCTTCGATAGCACGTGCAACAGCCTCCTGATCGTGGCCGTCAACCTGCACCGTATGCCAGCCTGAGGCGGCAAAACGCGCAATCTGATCATCGGAAACGGTCAGATCCGTCGAACCGTCGATCGAAATCTGGTTGTCGTCAAACAGGACGATGAGCTTACCGAGTTTCAAGTGCCCGGCCAAGGAAATCGCTTCATGGGAAATGCCTTCCATCAGGCACCCATCGCCGGCAATTGCATAGGTAAAATGACCGCACATGTCTTCACCAAGTCGAACTGCGCTCAGACGTTCGGCAAGGGCCATACCTACCGCATTGGCAAGTCCCTGTCCCAGCGGACCGGTTGTTGTTTCGACGCCGACCGTATGACCAAACTCGGGATGACCCGCAGTGTTAGAGCCGAGCTGTCGAAAGTTCTTTAAACTTTCCAGTGTCATGCCGGGATAGCCATTGAGATAGAGAAGAGCATATTGGAGCATAGAACCGTGGCCTGCGGACAGGACAAACCGGTCCCGGGCCGGCCAATCCGGGTGCGCGGCATCGAATTTCAGAAAACGGTCGAATAGCACCGTCGCCACATCCGCCATGCCCATGGGCATTCCCGGATGACCGGAATTTGCCGCCTGGACCGCATCCATGGATAGGAATCGTATGGCGTTTGCCATCTCCTTGTTCAGGGACGAGTTGTTGGAATCTGTTCCTTCAGCCATAAGTCAAATCTGACGCAGCGGTCGCCAGCTCCCCGGAAAATTTTCTTGATGTATCGAGTGTTGTATACTCTCGTTCAGGCTTTTCAGTTCGAGTTGCATGATCCCGTCGGGTCATATTCACCGCGCACTGCACGATCCTACCTGCGCCTGTCCCCGAGTTTACCCTCGCCAGATTACCCATCGCTCGGTCTGATACGCGGCAGCTGGGGGGTTTCCCGGAATAGACATACGGTTTCCCACAAATCTCGCCACTAAATAGCGTATTAAGCCGTTTCAAGGCCAGAAGTTATTTACAACGGTCAGGAAATTATGCGGACTGTGTCCTAAACGATCGGAATCAATGGCAAATTGCACGATCAGGACTTAAGAATCTGTGGATGCAAACACCGATAGTCTCGTCATCCCGAGGTCAAACTGTCCTACGGGTCAAAGACTCTCCTTGAGGGGTTCATCCGGCGCATTGCTCACCAGGACCTGCCGGAGACGACTGGGAAGTCGGTCTTCGATTTTGCTCAGGCCCTGATCGACAAGCGAGAATTTGAGCCGCATGGCATGAACCCATGCGCGAACTCTCGGACTGCTGATCATGACCAGCGCCAGTCCGGCGGGGAAGAATACGATCCCCAGGGGAAAGGGCGTCGGAATCATAAAGATGCCGAGCATCATAAGCAGCAAGCCCCCAACAAATGCGAACAATCTCTTCATAGCTCTGATGTTCCGTTGTTTTCCCTGCCAGTGATCTTCTCAGACCGGACAAATGTGCACCCAACAATTTGGCAAAACCATGTTGTGTGCCTATCAGTTCAATCCGACTCACGTGGTGTTTCACAAATCAAAAAACACGTAGAATCTGTAAAATTTCAATGATAAATCTTACCATATTCTAAATATAACTTAAATTTCAGTATGTTATCGACCAGCGCCTAATCTTGCTCAGGGATGCAGATTTTCCAAGAAAATTCAGTACCTGCAGAAAAATGTTCAATTCGAATGGCTATATGAGATATTGGACTTTCCGGTCTATCGTATATTCCGATATGCTTTCAATCAAATTTAGAGCGGGATAGGCATCCACTAGGATCGGATTGTCGGAGGGTAGCAGAGCTGACCCGCATATGAACGAGCGAGGGCGAGACATATGGTTCGTGTAGATGAATTTCCGGAAGAATTTCAGGAAGAATTTCGAAACCGAGACATGCCCCGGTTCGATATGACATCGCTCGTTGCCGGTCCGCCCCTTGCCGAAAGACGCGTTGCCCTGATTTCAACAGCCGGTCTGCATCGGCGCGGTGATCGACCGTTCACCGAAAACAGCGGCGACTTTCGCATCATTCCCGCCGATATTCCTGACGAAGACCTGGTCATGAGCCATGTTTCGACAAATTTCGACCGCATCGGCTTCATGAAAGATGCCGATGTAGCCTTCCCTCTCAATAGACTGAAGGAACTGGAAGCGGAAGGGTTCGTGGGGTCGGGTGCCAATTTTCATTTTTCTTTCATGGGCGCGACACCGCCGGAACAGATGCAACCCAATGTGCGGGATATTATTTCGACCCTCCAGGCACAC
>JANQOC010000001.1 GCA_028279265.1 Hyphomicrobiales bacterium | reverse complement strand
CCGAGAGCCTGCAGATAGGCGGTGAGGTCAAACGACCAGTCGGCGCTATTGGGCTCCAGGAGAATTGTGCGCGGCCGCAGGGTCTCCGGAGCGTTTTCGAAAAAGGGATGAAGGACTGTTTCTTCAGCGCCTTCGATATCGATTTTCAACACATCGATCCTCGTCACACCGGCATCGTTGAGCACACTCAGAAGCGGGCGCGTTGCCACCGACAAAGTTTGGCGCGTTTCAGGGTCGTCCGCGGATAGAATTGTCGATTGACCGATATTGCCCGTGTGCGCATTGAAAGCGATCGTTCCTTCCTGGTCCGAAAGAGCGATGTCAAAAATCTCAACCGCCTGCACATCATTAGCGCGCAGATTGTACTGCAGTCTTTCTCGAACCTCGGGATGCGGTTCGAAGGCCAGGAGGCGGCAAGAAGGATCGGCACGGCGACCCGCAAAGACCGAATAGGCCCCGACATTGGCGCCGATATCCACGAAAGTAAAAGGCGGCTTCAGAATTTCGTCGAGATACTGAAGTTCTTCCGGATCAAACCGCTGCGGTGAAAATATGAGGCGCTTTTCACAGGCATTGTTAGCGGCATAGAGACGCATTTTCTGACCGAGCACGACAAGATCCAATGGATCGGTCCGTGATTTCACAACAGGTTTGCGCAACAGGACAAGGAGACGCCGCCCGATCCAGTTCGAGGGCAGGCGTCGTGTCAGTCCGATGATCAGGTTTTGAAAGCCGCGCACCTTGAACGTGCCGAAAGGTTCCGTAATGCGGTTGGTCGTCATCAGCATAGTGTGCAATCAAGTACGGCCTGTAACGTCAAATTCCCGAACCAATGCCATACATGGAATATATTTCCCATGCAAATGTTCAATGTTTCGGTAAATGACGGTGAGAATCCAACAAGTTATCAATGAATGATAAGTCAACGAATTGGAAAACGGAAAGATTTTCAGTTCTCAGTGAGCGGAACTGAAGGGCTCCTGCCCCTCGGTCAAGCCTTCTCCGTCACCGGGAACGTCGTAAGTCCCGTCATCAGGCTCCACAGGAATTTCTGCGTACTGACGTTCCACACTTTGGTGAAATGAAATGCAGACATCGAGCAAATCCCTGAGTTCAACCTTGCCGCCGATCAGGAAATTTTCATCAATCGAAAATTTCTTGCCGGAATTTGGCTGTTCCTGTTCAATCCGGATATTGCGCGATTCCAGATATCTTTGGGGCTCGGAATTGCCGTTAAAGATGTCGTTTTCATCTTGCCCCAGCAGGTCCACAGCATCCGAGACCATCATCGTCGAAGCATTGAAGAGATCGATAACCGGCCGGAAATCCTTGTCGAGCTGACGCAGATGCAGGGACCAGTGCCGGACCTGGTTGATTTTGGTGACGATCAGGAACTCATAGGTTCGGATATCGTCGAGAAACTTATGGAATTTTTCCAGACGCTCAAGGATCTCATCGGATTCCTCTTGGGCATCGACGACCTCTGAGCTGTACTCATGGGCCAGTAAATAATCGCTGGCCTCAATCGCGGAGCACAAATGGTCGCTCATGAAAAAGACAACAGTTTCAAGCTGGTCCTGTTCGTCAGTCATGACCCTTCCCTAATTCTGAGGGGCAACTCCGGTACCGGTGTCCGGTCTCGGATAAGCCCCTGATGCGATCCAATTTTCTCGCATCAGGGATTGTTTATATCTGATTCGTGACGATTATGAGCAACCGCTGGTGGCGCCACAGGTATCGCATTTCAGGCAGGTGCCATTGCGCACCAGGGTGAAATTACCGCATTCCGCGCAATTTTCACCCTCGTATCCCTTGAAACGCGCCTCGGCGATCATGTCTGCCTGGGATTTTTCCGGCTCCAGGGCCATGGAACCAACAACCGCCGTTGTTAACGTGGTGTCCGCCAGATCCGCCGTTTCCGCCTGATCCGGTTGCGAAATGGCCACATTTAACGAGCTCTGCAGGGAGGCCACCGGATTTCCGGTATTGGTCGACTGTACGGGTTCGGCACTCGAACCCTGCTGATTGGCGACCATGACCACGCGATTGTTCAGATTACCGCGCATCAGACCCTTGCTGAGAAATCTGTCGGCCTGAATAGCGGGGCCTTCATTGTCCGCATTCTCACCGGCATCCACGTCCGTGTGCCCTATCTGGTTCGGATCCACATGGGCGAGATCGTTGCGATCCAGATAGGAGACGGCCAACTCGCGGAAGACATAATCGAGAATAGACGTCGCATTTTTGATCGCCTGGTTTCCCTGAACGATGCCGGCTGGCTCGAACCGGGTGAACGTGAAGGCATCGACATATTCTTCCAGGGGCACGCCATATTGGAGGCCGAGGGAGATCGCAATTGCGAAGTTGTTCATAAGGGAACGGAACGCCGCGCCTTCCTTATGCATATCGATGAAGATCTCGCCGATACGCCCGTCTTCATATTCACCGGTTCGGAGATAAACTTTGTGACCGGCCACGCTCGCCTTTTGCGTGTAGCCCTTGCGCCGATCCGGAAGCTTCTCGCGGGTGACCTTCAGACGCTCGCGTTCGATGATACGTTCAACGATGCGCTCGGCGATAACCTCGCTTCGTTGCGCTGCCGGCTTATCCGCCGCTATCGATTCGAGGGCGGCTTCCTGTTCATCCTCGTCGTCCGCGAGAATTTGGGCATTGAGAGGTTGCGACAGTTTCGAGCCGTCCCGATAAAGAGCATTGGCTTTCAGAGCCAATTTCCAGGAAAGCATGTAGGCCTTGTTGCAATCCTCGACAGTGGCATCATTCGGCATGTTAATGGTTTTAGAAATAGCTCCTGAAATAAAGGGCTGTGCCGCGGCCATCATGCGGATATGACTCTCGACAGAAAGGAAGCGGGTGCCCTTGTGCCCGCATGGCGTGGCACAATCGAATACCGGCAGATGCTCGTCCCGAATATGTGGTGCTCCTTCAAGTGTCATGGCGCCACAGCAATATTCGTTGGCTGCGTCGATATCTTCCTTGCTGAAGCCGAGCTCCTGGAGCACTTGGAAATCGGGAGAGTCCAGATCGTCTGCGTTCAACCCGAGCACATCCGTGCAGAAGTCAGCCCCCAGGGTCCATTTGTTGAACACGAACTTGATATCGAACGCCCCGGCAAGGGACCCTTCGATGAGGTCGATCTTTTCATCGGTAAAGCCTTTTTCCCTTAGGCTTTCATGATTGACGCCCGGCGCATTTTTCAGCGTCCCGTATCCGACCGCATAGTTGATGATGTCCTGGGTCTCATCCTCGGAATAGCCGAGGGAGGAAAGAGCGCTGGGAACGGCCTGGTTGATGATCTTGAAATAGCCGCCACCTGCGAGCTTCTTGAATTTTACGATGGCAAAATCCGGCTCAATACCCGTGGTATCGCAATCCATCACCAGGCCTATGGTTCCTGTCGGGGCGACGACCGAAGACTGGGCGTTTCGGTAGCCGTGTTTTTCCCCTAGGCTAACGGCCTGATCCCAGGCATCACGGGCATGGTCCGAGAGGCGAGAGTCCGGACATTTGCTTCGGTCCAAAGCCACGGGATTGGTCGAAAGCTCCTCATAGCCGTCCGATTTGCCAAATGCGGCGCGGCGATGGTTGCGCATGACCCGAAGCATGGGTTCCGCATTTTCTTCGAACCCTTCAAAGGCTCCGAGTTCCTTGGCCATTTCCGCCGATGTCGCATAGGAAATACCGGTCATCAGGGCCGAAATAGCGCCGCAAAGCTGCCGGCCTTCTTCGGAGTCGTAGGAAAGCCCCGAAGCCATGAGGAGCCCGCCGATATTGGCAAAGCCGAGTCCCAGGGTGCGATAGCGATAGGACAGTTCGGCAATTTCCTTCGACGGGAACTGGGCCATCAATACGGAGATTTCGAGAACGATTGTCCACAGTCGGTCGGCGTGTTCAAATTTCTCGACATCGAATTTGGCGCCGGGTTCCTGGAATTTCATCAGGTTGAGAGACGCGAGATTACAGGCGGTATCGTCCAGGAACATGTA
>JANQOC010000754.1 GCA_028279265.1 Hyphomicrobiales bacterium | reverse complement strand
GCCTAGAGATGCGGTGTTCTCTACAGCGCCGGCAACAACGGGGCGAAATCCGACACGCTTCATTAGTGGAATTGTAAAAGAACCGGTTGAAACAATATTGGCAAGGCTGCTGCCCGAGATGGAACCGAATATTGCACTTGCAACCACGGAAACTTTGGCAGGCCCTCCGGCGGATCGTCCGGCGATACTCAAAGGGAACTCAATGAAAAATCTTCCCATACCGGAACTTTGCATAAAGGCGCCGAGATAAATAAATATCAGTACGAATTGTGCCATGACATTCGTCATCACACCAAAAATTCCTTCTTGGGAGTAAAGGAGGTAGTGAATTATTCCTTCAAACTCGACACCGCTATGGGAAATCGCTGCAGGGAAAAAATCCCCGAAATAAGCATAGAGAATTGCAAATACTCCAATTGCGGGAATCCAGGTGCCCAGAGCGCGTCTCGCGACTTCTAGTGCGACAAGAGTTGCAACAGCAGCGATACCGAAATCAGTTTTCGTCCACGCACCTGCACGATCTATTAGTTCGCGGTATTCCCACATGAAATAAATTATCGACAGGCCCGCGAGGCCAATGAGCAGCATATCGACAAACCTGGGAATACGAACTGAGACTAACAGGATTATTCCAGCTATTGCCCACAAGGCCATATCAA
Organism: Hyphomicrobiales bacterium; assembly: GCA_028279265.1. GTDB lineage: Bacteria > Pseudomonadota > Alphaproteobacteria > Rhizobiales > CAYWUX01 > JANQOC01. Next base: position 4,961 of record JANQOC010000754.1, on the reverse strand, counting down.
TGACCGTCATACCCTGATCATTCACAAGGTCGAATCTGAAAATGGATAAAGAAACGCACAAAACGCCAATTGCTGCGGAACTCAAGGCTCGGATATTCGGACTAACCCAATCGGCATTCTTGTTAATTGGCAGTATAAGCAGCGCGAGGACCCATACAACCAGCGTGAAAAATCCAAGATGAACATGGTCTTCCGCTATACCTGGTCCCGCCGACCAAAGGGCGAACAGACCCAAACTGATAGCCGGAATTTGAAAAGCATATTTCCAAAAACCAGTCAGCTGGTGTGAGACACCAACGGACGTGTCGGATTGAATGTTTGGAGCATCAAGAGTAGGTGGATTGTTCATAGCTTTAAGATCAGAAATCCCCGCGCAACCATTGAAAAGACTGGCGGGGATTTCTCAGCTTTCAAAACTGCAAACCTGTAAGATCAAAAATTCTTGCCCATCTCTTTCCAAAACTTCATTGCGCCAGGATGTAATGGGGCGACCAGATTTTTGTTGCCATTGGCGATTGTCATCTGCTTCGCACGACCTCCAAAAGCAGCTGCAAGGAATTTCTTACCCTCATCGGAATAAACGCTTTTAAGAATTTTATAGACGACATCGTCGGGAACATCAGCTCTGGCAATCATCAGCGTGCCAGTTCCGATGGTCATGGAGTCCTGGTCAACTCCGGGATAAACGCCGGCAGGGATTTTTGTCGGCTCAAAGTATGGAAATTCTGCATAAAATCCAGATTCTTTGGCTGGGGCGCCAAGGTCAATCAGACGAATTTTGATTTTATTAGTCGTACCACGAATAAATCCGCTCCCGATACCCGGATGCCAATTATAAGCTGCAACTTTGCCATTAACGAGTTGGTCCGAACTTTTCCGGCCAGCATATACGTCTTTGAAGGTTCCCCATAAACCTACATGTTTCAATAATTTTGTGAGATTTTTTGCAGAGCCGGATCCAGGGCCACCCATGGAAATTGTTTTGCCCTTAATGTCTTCCAGCTTTTTAATATCGCTGTCGGCAGGGACAACGAAATGGCCCACAGACCCGAACAAAAACGTGACGTAACGGACATTTGACATTGCATTTTTAAAGGAACCGATGCCTTTGACACCATCGTGAAGATCACTGGCGAAGACAATGCCCATTTGCGATTTTCCAGCATCAACCTGCCGCGTGTTATCTAGAGATCCTGCCGAAGCTTTTGATGAAGCCGTAATGCCACCTACATGCTTGGTAATGTAGGCAGCCCAACCACTCGCAACTTGATTAAAGGCTCCCTTCGTCTGACCGCCATTTATCGTTAAACGTAAATCTTGTGCATGAGAAACGCTTGCCGTTGTTACGAAGACAATCAACAGGGCAGATACGAAAATCGCGGATAAGGCAACACAATATCGCTTGTGCTGAGTGTTCATGTTGTTCCTCCCAGAATTATTTCATTCTTAAATTTTTGTTTATCTAATCGAGATTTATTCAATTTATGCAGGGTGTTGTCAAGGAAGTCAAAATTTTCCGATTGTACGGGTTTGTTTTGAATAGACCGGGATCGGCACGGTGTAGAATTTGATAAATCGCTCTCGCCTGCGAAATTTCCTTGGTGTCTTTTCAGCCATGAATAAGTACAACTTGCCGCTCACATCGCAGTATGGTTCCCGAAACCAGTTCCCAAACCAACGTCATTGGATGTGAAAGGAGAGTTTGCACAATAGCGCAAAAAATTGTTTGATAGATTCCTGGTTCCGATCTGATGCGCCCAATGTGCGCACGAGCGAATACGAAACAATTAACGAGAGTTCATGTCCATCAAATTGTTCGAACCCATCGAGATCCGAGGGGTGCAACTTTCTAACAGGGTCGTCGTTGCTCCGATGACTCAATTTTCGTCAACTGATGGTATTGCGGGTGATTGGCATTTTGTTCATCTTGGTCAATTTGCTGCGTCATGTGCCGGACTCGTGCTCACTGAATCCACCTATGTTAGCCCTAATGGTCGCAATACTTTGAACTGTCTGGGCCTTTACACAGACGAACAGGAACAGGCGCTTGGCAAAATCGCCACCTATTTCAAAACCGCGGGGAAGACACAATTCGGTGTTCAGCTCTGCCATGCCGGACGGAAAGCATCGGCACGTAATCCCTGGGATGGCGGAGGACCATTACCAAAAACGGAAGGCGGTTTTGATCGTGTCGCACCTTCTCCCATACAGCTTGACAAAAGCTGGCCGGAGCCAGAAGAACTGAGTTCCAATGGCATCATCGAAATTATAGAGCAGTTTGCTTCCTCCGCTCGTCGGGCTGTCAAGGCCGGAGCAAGTCTCATTGAATTACACGGCGCACACGGCTATCTGATTCATCAATTTTTGTCGCCCCTGACAAATCAACGTCATGATTCCTATGGTGGAGAAATCCACAATCGAATCCGACTCGCTTGTGAAATATTTGAAGCCGTCCGCGATGCCGTCGATCCTTCCGTACCCATTGGAATAAGAATCTCGGCAACGGACTGGATCAAGGGCGGGTGGGATCCGGAACAATCAATCGTACTGTTACGAAAACTTCAGCAAATGGGGCTTGACTATGTTCATGTGTCCAGCGGAGGTCTGAGTCCGGAACAGAAAATTGAGGTATCGCCAGGTTATCAGGTTCCTTTTGCAGAGCGGATAAAAAGCGAGACCGATTTGATTGTAGTTGCCGTGGGACAAATTACGACACCAGAGCAAGCGGAGTCGATATTGCGCGACAACAAGGCGGATTTGATCGCGCTGGCTCGGGCCATGCTGTTTAATCCCCATTGGACAATGGCAGCTGCTCATGAACTGGGTGCACAGCTAAACTATCCGCGCCCTTATGTCAGAGGTCATCCGGACAACTGGTCGAGGGCCGGTATTAATGCGCCGGGAAACAAGGGGAACTAAAATTTGGAGCCCAGCGGCTTTAGAAAAATTGCATGACCTCGTTAGAATATCTCATTATTTCTTTGGGCTTCAAACATGTAGTGTTAGCCTAATGGTCCAAAACAATAATTTTCATTAAGGGAGGATTGAATGGTTGATAAAATTCAGGCTAACGGTGCGTCGATTGCCTATGCGCTTGAAGGTCCTGAAGATAAAGATATTGTCATTCTCTCCAACAGCCTGATGTCCACAATGGATATGTGGAAACCGCAAATCCCCGTTCTCCATAATGAATTTCAAACACTGCGATACGATACAAGAGGACACGGACAGAGTGAAATTACATCCGGTCCTTATTCAATCTCTCTTCTGGCGAATGACGTTTTGCACATGATGGATGGGCTTAGAATTGAGAAGGCTCATTTCGTGGGATTGTCCATGGGCGGAATGATCGGACAATATCTGGGTGCCAACCATGCGGACCGACTTTTTTCCCTGGGATTGTGCGATACGGCAAGCGAAATGCCGACTTTGGATATGTGGAATGACCGAATTTCCACAGCGCGAAACGAAGGTATAGAAGGCCTTGTTGAGGGTACCTTGCAACGCTGGTTTACACCGTCATTTTATGAATCCCATAAGAGCGAGATTGATTTTGTTGCCGATATGATCCGGACAACCCAAGTTGACGGATACATCGCCAATGCAACCGCTGTTCGGGATATGAGCCTCACAGCCTTTTTAAATTACATCTCAGTTCCGACTCTGGTGATGACGGGCCGGGAAGACCCGGCCTGTACGCTCGAGGCTTCTGAAATAATTCATGAGCACGTCGCAGGGTCGAAACTTGTGGTTATTGATGACGCGGCACATTTATCGAACATTGAGAAGCCCGATGTTTTTAACGAAGCCTTATTCAATTTTTTAATGTCTAATAATTCAAACTCGCTCTCACATTAATCATAGCTATAAAAATTGAGAGCCCAAACCAAAGGGAGGAACCCGATGAAACAAAGATCCCTCATATGCGCCGTCGCAATTCCATTGGTATTCGCAGTGCCGTCACAACTTGCTGCAGAAAGTCTGACAATTCTAGGTGGCGGAATCAAGGGGGGAGCCTACGCTATGGCCGTGGGGTTGTCCAAACTGCTCAAAGACAAGGCAGGCCTTGAAGCCACTCCGCAAACATCCGGTGGTATGGTCGCTCAAGCTCGCTTGCTGGCGAAGGGAAACGCTCAGTTTGCGTTTGGAATTGGCGGACCGATAGGGGCCTGGGCATATAATGGAAAGCGGCGCTTTGAAAAAGAAGGGCCGAAAAAAAATCTGCGGGCTGTCTTTGCCTATCCCTTTGGTAACTTGCAATGGGTTACCCTGGCAGATTCTGACATCAAAACAGTGCGGGACCTGAAGGGAAAACCAGTTTCTGTTGGTAAAGCCTCAAGCACAACACAGACTTTTGCAAGGATATTTCTGCCTGCCCATGGGATTGAGATGTCCGAAGTTAAAGAACGGACACCGGGATTTGGCGGCGGATTCAATGAGCTCAGAAACGGCAATGTCGTCGCTCACTTGACCGTCGGGAAAACACCTATTTCAGCGCTGACGGAAATGGCCACTACGAAAGCATTCAGGCTGGTGGATATGGATCCTGCTGTGCTCGAAAAACTGGTCAAAGACATTGGCAGCGGCGTCTCTGTCGACAAAATTGCGCCAGACGCTTATGGCGGCAATCAGAAAAACACGGCACCAGTTTCAACTCTTGGCCTGTTCTTTGGGTTCACAACCACTGAAGAAACATCCGCTGACCTCGTCTACAAGGTGACAAAGACCTTGTTTGAGAACCTCGGTGCCTATCAGGAAATTACATCGAAGGCGAAAGCCGTTAAGCTTGAAGCCGCGTGTAAAGGTCTCGCATTTCCACTTCACGCAGGCGCTAAGCGATTTTACAAGGAGGCAGGTGTCAAGGGATGTGAGGCATCCTCCTGATTACTTATCTGCAATTCTCCCGCTATTCTGTGACCCGCACAGGATAGCGGGACGATCCCGACATCCGGATTGAGAAC
>JANQOC010000616.1 GCA_028279265.1 Hyphomicrobiales bacterium | reverse complement strand
TTGAGGTGGCGACGGACGAGAACGGTAAGATGCTCGGCATGCGCGGCAATGTCACCCATGACATGGGTGCGTTTGTGCCCTACGGCTTGTTGCTACCGGCGACAACTATGTTCCCGCTGCCCGGTCCCTATGCCCTGCCCGCCATCGATGTGGCACTGGACGCCGTGTTCACCAACAAGACTTCCACCTCTCCGGTGCGCGGCGCCGGCCGTCCCAATGCCGCATATGCCATGGAGCGGGTGATTGAAACCATTGCCCGTGAACTGAAGATAGATACGGCGGAAGTGCGCCGGCGCAATTTCGTCGCCAAGGAACAGTTCCCCTATGCACCAGGCAGCAAACTGCCCAACGGCGATCCGGTCATTTACGACAGTGGTGATTATCACGGCTGTCTCGACCTGGCGCTGAATGCGGCGGACTATAACGGTTTCGGGAAACGCCAGGAAGAGGCACGCAAACAGGGCCGCTATCTTGGAATCGGCGTTTCATCGTGCATCGAAGATACAGGTCTCGGGCCCCATGAGGGGGTCAAGGTCAAAGTACAACCCAGCGGCAAAGTTCTTTTGCAGGCAGGTGCGGCCAGTCAGGGACAGGGGCACCAGACCGTTTTTTCCCAGATCGTGGCCGATGAGCTGGGCGTTAAAATAGAAGATATCGTCTACCACTCTGCCGATACCGGGGTTGTGCCCCATGGGGTGGCAACAGCCGGAAGCCGGGTCACGGCCAATGCCGGACCCGCTGCTCAGTCCGCCGCGCGGAAGGTACGCCAAAAAGCCCTGAAACTGGCGGCGGAAATTATGGAAACGGAAGAGGAAGATCTCGATATTGACGAGGGTATCGTGTTTATCAAAAGCGATCCGGGCCGCAATGTCAGCCTCTCCCTCGGCGAACTGTGCCTCAAACTGTCACCGCTGATGGGCGGCAAGGTTCCCGATGGCTTCGAGCCGGAACTGGAGGCCACCTCATTTACATCTTCGGATACCGTCCCCCATGCCAGCGGATCCAGCGTCGCGGAAGTCGAAGTGGACATTGAAACCGGAGATGTCAAGCTGATCAATTACTGCATCGCTCACGATTGCGGAAAGATGATCAATCCGATGCTGGTCGATGGCCAGATCGAGGGCGGCGTGGTGCATGGCATTGGCAATGCATTGTTTGAACGCATGGTCTACGATGATAATGCCCAGCCCCTGTCAATGAATTTCGGGGAACTGCTCATTCCCATGGCGACAGAAATGCCGCCTATTCGCGTGCAACACCTGGAAACGCCGTCGCCGACAAACGAACTCGGCGTTAAGGGGGCGGGCGAAGGCGGAACCATACCGGCAGCAAACGCGATAATCGCGGCGATCGAAAATGCTCTGGAACCCTTCGGCATCCTTATTCACGATCACCCGGTCGATCCGCAAAGAATCTGCCGGCTACTTTCGGAAGCCGGGACTTGACCATCCGGCCGGATTTTAGACGCAAATCAGTGAGGGACCTCCTGTTCGGGGTCCCGAAGCGACGATTTGTTTGTATTCATCTCATTTAGAAGCACAGAACTC
>JANQOC010000748.1 GCA_028279265.1 Hyphomicrobiales bacterium | reverse complement strand
GATAGCCACTTTCTTTCCGGTCTTTGACTCAGAGGGTTGCGGCTGGATCCAGCCTTCGTCAAAGCTCTTGTCGGCAATGGCACATTCAATTGTTTTGATGGTTACAGGTGCATCGATTAAATTGAGGGTACATGCCGCTTCACAGGGTGCCGGACATATTCTTCCGGTGATTTCAGGAAAATTATTGGTCGAGTGCAGGTTGCGACTCGCTTCCTGCCAGTCCTCCTGATAAATCAGATCGTTCCAGTCGGGGATCTGGTTGTTGACCGGACACCCCTCATGGCAGTAGGGGATGCCGCAATCCATGCATCGTGCCGCCTGGCGTTTCACATCGCGATCTTCAAGGGGAATGACGAACTCGCGATAATTGCGAATGCGATCCGCCGCAGGTTTATTGGTGCGATCATGGCGTTCGATTTCGAGGAAGCCGGTAATCTTTCCCATGATGTTACTTGCCTCCCCTTAGGCCGATTTCAAGTTCATCGAAGCCGGTGGTGTCCGCTGCCTGCTGACGTTCCATCTCCTTCAGTGCCCGGCGATATTCAACAGGCATGACTTTCACAAATTGCGGTAGATAGTCGTTCCAGTTGTCCAGAATTTTCCGGGCGCGTTCGGAATTAGTGTAGTGCTTATGATTTTCGATGAGCTGCAACAGGCGCTCAGAGTCGAAACGGGTCATATCGCGCATCACATCGACGAGCCCATGGCTTTGCAGATCGCCGCCCTGATGCGCAATCCGTTCCAGTGTTTCATCTTCCGCTTCAACGGGCTCAAGATCGACCATCGCCATATTGCAGCGGGTTTCGAATGTGCCGTCTTCATCGAGCACATAAGCGATGCCTCCGGACATGCCAGCAGCGAAATTGCGCCCCGTCGAACCGAGGACGACGACAACACCGCCGGTCATATATTCGCAGCCATGATCACCGGTTCCTTCGACGACAGCGATAGCGCCGGAATTACGCACTGCAAACCGCTCTCCGGCGACTCCCCGGAAATAGCATTCGCCACTGATGGCTCCATACAGAACCGTATTGCCGACGATAATCGACTCTTCCGGCACGATTTTGGAAATCTCCGGCGGCCGAACAATCAATCTTCCGCCAGACAATCCTTTACCCACATAATCGTTCGCCTCACCTTCGAGGTCAAAGGAGATGCCGCTGGCAAGCCAGGCGCCGAAACTCTGGCCCGCAATGCCTTTGAAACTGACCCAGATCGTGTCTTCCGCCAGTCCCGCATGTCCGTATTTGGCGGCCACACGACCTGAAAGCATAGCGCCGGTTGTGCGGTCCGTATTGCCGATTTCCATGTCGATTTTGACAGGCTGCTTGTCCTCAAGTGCGGGTCCGGATTTATCGATCAGTTTTTGATCCAGTACTTTATCCAGCCCGTGATCCTGCCTCTCTGAATTATAGATCGCAACATTCTCAGGCATTTCGGGCTTGAAGAACAGCTTTCCAAATTCGAGCCCTTTGGCTTTCCAGTGATCTATAGCGCGCTCCTTGTCGAGCATGTCACTTTGGCCGATCATCTCATTGAACTTGCGATAACCGAGTTTGGCCATCCATTCGCGCACTTCTTCTGCGACAAAGAAAAAGTAATTGATGACGTGTTCCGGTGTGCCGTTGAAACGCGCCCGCAGAACTGGATCCTGGGTGGCAATGCCGACTGGACAGGTGTTCAGATGGCACTTGCGCATCATAATGCAGCCCGCAGCTATCAGCGGTGCGGTCGAAAATCCGAACTCGTCGGCTCCAAGAAGCGCTCCGACAATAACATCGCGTCCGGTTCTCAGTCCGCCGTCGACCTGAACACAAATGCGACCACGCAGCCGGTTCAATACGAGCGTCTGATGGGTTTCCGCCAGACCGATTTCCCAGGGACTGCCCGCATGTTTAATGGATGTCAGCGGGCTGGCCCCGGTGCCGCCTTCGAAACCGGAGATGGTCACATGATCGGCCCGGGCCTTGGACACACCTGCGGCAACAGTGCCCACACCAACCTCCGAAACCAGTTTGACGCTTACATCGGCTTCGGGATTGACGTTTTTCAGATCGAATATGAGCTGAGCCAAATCTTCAATGGAGTAGATGTCATGGTGCGGCGGCGGCGAGATGAGCCCGACGCCGGGCGTTGAGTGTCGCACCCGGGCAATAACGGAATCCACCTTGTGGCCTGGAAGCTGTCCCCCTTCACCGGGTTTCGCGCCCTGGGCCATCTTGATCTGCATCATATCCGAATTGGCGAGATATTCAGTCGTTACACCAAACCGTCCCGAGGCGACCTGCTTGATCGCAGATCGCATGGACTCGCCATTATCCATGGGTTCGAATCGATCCGGTTCTTCACCGCCTTCGCCTGTATTTGATTTTCCGCCAATCTTGTTCATGGCAATGGCCAGGGTTGTGTGCGCTTCCCGGCTGATCGAACCAAAAGACATGGCACCCGTTGCGAAACGTTTTACGATCTCCACACCAGGCTCCACTTCATCCAGTGGAATGGCTTTGCGTCCAACATCTTCGGCAGAGCGGATTTTAAATAAGCCTCTTATGGTGAAGAGCTGTTCATTTTGTGCATTAACGGATTTGGCAAACTCTCGATACTTTTCAGGCAAGTTGCCGCGCACCGCGTGCTGAAGATCCGCCACAACATTCGGGCGCCACATATGAGCTTCACCGCGAAGGCGGAATGCATATTCGCCACCGACGTCGAGCATGTTTCTGTGAATAGGTGAATCAGAGAATGCCAGACGATGCCGGTCCAGTGTTTCCCGGGCAATTTCTTCCAATCCGACACCTTCGATCTGGGTGTGGGTTCCCGTGAAGTACTCGTCGACAAAGTCTTTGCGCAATCCGACGGCATCGAAGATTTGGGCACCGCAGTAGGACTGATAAGTTGAAATTCCCATTTTCGACATGACTTTAAGTATGCCTTTGTCGATCGCCTTGATGTAACGCTTGATGACGTCGCTGGATGAGAGATCCTCATCAAATTCTTCTTTCAATTCATCGATGGTTTCAAAGGCGAGATAGGGATTAATGGCTTCGGCACCATAACCTGCGAGCGTACAGAACTGGTGGACTTCATGTGCTTCACCCGTTTCGACAACAATGCCGACGCTCGTTCTCAGCCCTTTGCGAATGAGATGATGGTGGACAGCAGATGTGGCCAGCAGGGAAGGTACGGGCACCCGGGAAGCACTCACGCGCCGGTCAGAGAGAATAATGATGTTGAACCCGTTCCTGACTGCGGCTTCAACTTGTTCCCGCAGCCGGTCCAGTGACTGTTTCAGCCCGTCCTCGCCGAGATCGGTGGCGTAAGTTATGTCCAGCGTTTCCGTTCGGAAATGATTGCCTTCGATGTCGCCGATTTCCCTGATGCGCTCAAGTTTCTCATTGGTGAGAATAGGTTGTCCCGCTTCAAGTCGCTTGTGCTCGGTTGATCCCGTGAGGTCCAGCAGATTTGGCCGGGGGCCGATAAAGGTAACGAGGGACATCACCAGCTCTTCCCGGATCGGGTCGATCGGAGGGTTGGTGACTTGTGCAAAATTCTGCTTGAAATAGGTATGCAGCAGCTTTGACTTCGAGGAAAGCGCCGAGATGGGCGTGTCGGTTCCCATGGATCCGATAGCCTCTTGTCCCACATGCGCCATGGGGGAAAGCAGAAACTTCAGACTTTCCTGGGAATAGCCAAAGGCTTTTTGTCGATCCAAGACACTGACATTTGATTGTGCCGGGCTGTGCGAGGAAGGCGGCAGATCACCGACATCGATTTGTCCCCGTTCAAGCCACTCCTGGAAAGGATGGGAATTGGAGATGTCGGCTTTCAGTTCATCATCGGATATGATGCGACCCTGTTCCAGGTCTACGAGCAGCATCTTGCCGGGCTGGAGTCGCCATTTATGGGTGATCTTGGATTCATCGATGGGCAGAACTCCCATTTCCGACGCGAGGAGAACCGTATCATCATCCATGACGCAATAGCGGGCAGGGCGCAGGCCGTTACGATCCAGGGTTGCTCCGATCTGGCGTCCGTCGGTGAACGCAACGGCTGCCGGACCGTCCCAGGGCTCCATAATTGCCGCACTGTATTCGTAGAAGGCACGACGTTTATCATCCATCAACGGGTTGCCGGCCCAGGCTTCGGGAATAAGAAGCATCATGGCATGAGGCAACGAATAGCCACCACGAACTAGCAGCTCGAGGGCATTGTCAAAGCAGGCAGAGTCAGATTGGCCCTCGGGAATAAGCGGCCAGAGCTGTTCCAGGTCCTCTCCCAAAATGTCAGAGGCCATGGTTGCCTGCCGGGCAGCCATCCAGTTTACATTTCCCCTAACCGTGTTGATCTCGCCATTGTGGCAGATCATGCGGAAGGGTTGGGCCAAGCTCCAGGTTGGAAAGGTATTCGTTGAAAATCGCTGATGCACGAGGGCGAGAGCAGAAACCATGCGCTCATCCTGGAGGTCCAGGTAATAACCTCCCAGTTGCTTGGCGAGCAGCATGCCTTTGTAAAGAAGTGTGCGCGCTGACATTGAGGGAATATAGAAAAATTCGTGTCCCGCCGGTTGTTCGCGCATAATTCTAAGTTCGATTTTTCGCCGGATGATGAAGAGCTGAAGCTCAAAATCTTCCAGACTGTCGCAGGTGCCAGCACGGCCGATGACGACTTGTTCGTGAACGGGTTCCGTAGGTAAGACAGATTCTCCCAGATCCGATGAATCGACCGGTACCGACCGCCAGCCAAGACAGCTCTGATTCTGCGCTTCGATTTCTTCTTCGATTAGTTTTTTTATAGATGCGCGCTCGGCATCTTTCGTTGGCAGGAATATTGGAGCGACACTATAGTGACCGGTCTCGGGAAGCTCTATACCGGCAGTGCCCATGGCGGCGACGAGAAAGTCATGAGGCATTTGCAGAAGAATACCGCAGCCATCACCGGCTTTGGGATCCGCTCCGACAGCACCGCGATGTTCGAGGTTATCCAGGATTTGCAATCCCTGCACAATGATGTCGTGACTTTTCTTGTTTTTCATATTGGCAATAAAGCCAATCCCGCAGGAATCATGTTCCTTGGCGGCATTGTACAAACCGGACTGTTCCGGAACTCCCGCGGAAGCGTAGGGGGAAACCCTGAGATCTGATTTATTGTTCTGAAGCTTGTTCATCCCGTCTTTCCGAATTTAGTAAAGCTATCTTTTGTACGTTGATATTTTTCAATTCGCCAAATTTAGTATCTCGTGTTCACACATGTTCATTTCTTTGCATAATGATCATGCCTTCAAATTTTTATCTTTTGCTTTTCTCTGAACAGGACACACTCTGGGTCCACCAGAGTGTTCGGCTTCTCAACTCTCTTTTTAATCTGCCGATGTCCGCACAATTCTATCGAGGGACAGTCGTGAGAGTCTCCAACCCGTTCAGAAAGCCTAATGATATACGGCGACCCCGAAATCGTTTGCTGAATTCACCTGTCTGACTATTCGGCCGATTCTGCCAGCAGATGATCTCAACTCAAACGGTAACTCGCTCAAAGGACAGGATCACTGACCTAATCCGCGCAAAATGCCAGAATTCCCTTCTTTTTACAAGTCAGAATATATGATACATGATGTCACTGATAAACATAGTCTAAAAACAGAAGAATGCGAAAAATATTGCGCTCGATAAGAAGATAACTGTTAAAAAATTTTATAGTCAAGTATTGCTAAGTAACAATATTTCTCATTGCCAATTTTATTTGATGAGAGAACATCAGCAAAGAAACTTAATATTTGTAAATTCTTCAGAGGATTGAGTGGTTGAGACGGAGGTCCTAGGTGTATGAATTCGGATTCCAGGCATAAAAGAGCATTTGGCGAGTGGCGATCAACCCTTGATGCGGAAACGATAGCTGCGGGTTCCCGGCGGTTTGGATCGGTTTTTGCCACAGAAAACCATACTTACTGGACAGAATCACGTCCTGAAGAAGGCGGCCGGAATGTCATTATGCGAAGCGACAAAAACGGACAGGTCGAGGATCTGCTTGCCGCGGAGTATTCAGCAAGATCGAGGGTTCACGAATATGGGGGTGGCGAGTTTCTGGTCACCCCGGGCGGTCTGTTTTTCGTAAATGACAGAGATCAGGACATTTACTTTCAGGACCTTGAGGGCATCGTGCAGAGAGTCACGCAAGAGCCCCAAATGCGGTTTGCAGATTTTGCCTGGGATTCGGCGCGTCGTCACCTCATTGCCGTGAGCGAGGTACATGCCGAGACCGGAACCCATGCGCATCCCGAAAACAATCTGGTTTGTGTATCGTTAAGTACCGAGACAGGCACAGCCGGTCCGGTTAAAACGCTGTTCGCGGATACTGACTTCTGCGCCTTCCCTCGGCTGGACCGGACATGCACGAGGCTGGCCTGGATAGGTTGGGATTTGCCCTCCATGCCCTGGGAAAATGCATGTCTGTTCCTGGCATCAATA
>JANQOC010000745.1 GCA_028279265.1 Hyphomicrobiales bacterium | reverse complement strand
ACTCATAACCTGGGGCGCTGAGGATCTGATCGGTCCGAGAGCCCCGGGTCTGGAAGGTGTTGTCCGCATCATGGGCGAGCCGGTTCCGGCCTATGATCTTGCCCTCATCGCGATTTCGCCGGTTGTATTGCTGCTGCTGTGGTATTTATTCAATCGTACCCGTGTCGGTATCCTGGTGCGGGCCGCGACGCAGGATGGGGAGATGGTTGCGGCCCTGGGTGTGAACCAGTCCTGGCTTTTTACCGGCGTCTTTTTTCTGGGCTCTGTTCTTGCGGGCATCGGCGGTGCCGTTCAATTGCCGAAAGGCGGCGCTGACCTGCTCATGGATTTCAATATTCTTGCGGCGGTCTTCGTGGTCGTCGTGGTCGGTGGCATGGGTAGCATTCCCGGGGCGTTTATTGCCGCTGTGCTGATATCCGTACTCAACGTGTTCGGGGTTCAGCTGCTGCCCCAAAGCACCCTCGTTCTCATGTTCGTGGTCATGGCCATCGTCCTCATCCTCCGGCCCTGGGGATTGCTCGGGCGTCCGGAACAACCGGGTACTCATGGCCAGGTTGGTCCGCCGGAACTGCCGATGACCCTGCTGCCTTCGCGGGGCAAAATTTATGTTGGTATTCTCTTTGTTCTTCTGGCTTTGCTTCCGTTCGTATCCGGAACCTTTGTGCAGGTGCTGGTCACCGACATAATCATCTTTGTCCTTTTTGCAGCCAGCCTGCATTTCCTCATGGGCCCCGGCGGTATGGTTTCCTTCGGGCATGCCGCTTATTATGGTGGTGGGGCCTATGCTGCGGCTCTTCTGGTCCAGTACCTTTCCACACCCATGGAAGTCGCCCTGTTATTTGCACCCCTGTTGGCAGGACTTCTGGCTCTGATTGTCGGCTGGTTCTGCGTGCGTCTGTCGGGGGTTTACTTTGCCATGCTGACCCTGGCTTTTGCCCAGGTTGTCTGGTCCATTGTATTTCAATGGAACGAGGTTACCGGCGGTGACGATGGAATTCTTGGTATTTGGCCGCCGGAATGGGCCTCCAATACGACCGTTTATTACTATCTGGTTTTGATCCTCGGCGGCGGCGGCGTGATCCTGTTGCGGCACGTTCTGCATTCACCCTTTGGTTATGCCATTCGCGCGGCACGGGATTCAGAACTGCGCAGCATGTCCATCGGTATGCATATCGAGAATTTACGCTGGCTGGCCTTTATGTTCGCCGGCGCCGTAGCCGGACTTGCCGGCGGCCTGTTCGTATTTGCGAAGGGGAGCATTTTCCCGACCGAGCTGGATATAGAACGGTCCTTCGATGCGCTGATCATGGTGTTGCTCGGGGGAGTTGGAACCTTGTCAGGGCCGATCGCCGGTGCGACCGCCTTCACCCTCCTTAATGACTGGTTTTCCCGCTTCGAATACTGGCGGTTGGCCATCGGCCTGATGATTGTCGTTCTCGTCATTCTCTTTCCTCAGGGCATCGGCGGTTTTTTCAGGCACCGGCTGGGTTGGGTTTTTGGACTAAGGAAAGACTTTTGATATGGAAGTTGCACTTGAAGTTCAGGGACTCAACAAGTCATTCGGCGCTCTTCAGGCTGTCAAGGATTTGAGTTTCCAATTGAAGCAGGGTGAGTTGCTGGCCCTGATCGGGCCTAACGGCGCTGGCAAATCGACCTGTTTCAACATGCTGAACGGGCAGTTGCGGCCGGATTCAGGATCGGTGGTTTTTGCAGGCCGGGAACTGGTGGGACTAAAACCCCGCCAGGTCTGGCGTCTGGGCGTCGGGCGAACATTCCAGATAACGGCGACTTTTTCATCCATGACGGTGCGCGAAAACATCCAGATGGCGCTTATTTCCCATCACCGCCGCCTATATGCCTTCATCCCCCGGGCGACACATCTGTACAGGGACGAGGCGGACGAATTGCTGCGGCGGGTCGGACTTGAAGAGCAGGCGGAGAGATCGGCGGCGATCCTGGCCTATGGCGATCTGAAACGGTTGGAACTGGCGATCGCATTGGCGAATGATCCCCGGCTTCTGCTCATGGACGAGCCGACAGCGGGCATGGCCCCAAAAGAGCGGGAAGAGTTGATGCAACTGGCCGCAAACATCGTTGAAACCCTCGGAATATCAGTCCTGTTCACCGAACATGATATGGATGTCGTGTTTTCCCATGCCCATCGCATCCTGGTGCTCAATCGCGGCGAGCTGCTCGCCGAGGGCAATGACGCGGAAATCCGCGCTAATCCTCGGGTGCAGGAGGTTTATCTCGGCGGCGGGATCACTTATGGCGCGGACGGGAGTGAAAATTAGGATGCTGGAGCTCAATAAGGTCAACAGCTTTTACGGTCGTGCGCACAT
>JANQOC010000744.1 GCA_028279265.1 Hyphomicrobiales bacterium | reverse complement strand
GACCCACCCGCTCCGCGAAAGAGGAGATCTGCATTACACTTACTAAAGTCAACACGCGACGCTCGGTCATTTTGGCCGCTGCAGCCCTGGCGCTCTCATCGTTGGGAGATGCATTGATTTATGTCGTTCTGCCGGTAAGTGCCGCAGCCTTCAATGTGAGTCTCGTCTGGGTAGGGATATTGCTCGCTGCCAACCGGATAATACGCATTTTTTTCTATGGTGGCATTGCCGCTCTGGGAGAAAAAGTTGGTGCACGGAAACTCGCTTTGATTTCCGCGATTTTCGCAGCCCTCTCAACCTTCATGCTATGGGGACTGTCCGGTGGACCGGCGCTGCTGGTAGCGCGGGTAATCTGGGGCCTGTCATTTGCCGGGCTTAGTCTATCTGTTTTGGCGTATGCGGTGACGGACAAAGCGCACTCCGGCCAGAATGTGGGTATCGGTCGATCGATCCACCAGATCGGTCCGGCTCTCGCCTTGAGCGCAGGGGCCTGGCTTGCCAGTCAGATCGGACCGCGTGATGTTTTTCTGGTACTGGGTGTGATTTCCCTGTTCGCTATTCCCCTTGTTTGGATATTACCAAAGCCAACGGAGCCGCTTCCCCGCAAAAAGACGAAATGGCTGCCACGTCCCGCAAGCTTTGATCTGTTCTTTTTTGTGGTGGGTTTTACGGTCGACGGCGTCTTCCTGATCCTTGTCCCCTTGCTGCTTGCGCAGACCGTTTCATTGGAAACGGCTACAGTAACAGCTGGTTTGATTTTGACAGCGCGGCGGCTTGGGGAAATGATTCTAGCCCCCCTGGCAGGGAAATTTGGAGATTCTGTCGGTCATTTTCCCGTGCTGATTATAGCGAGTCTCGCCATGGCAGTCGGGTTCGGACTCCTTGCGGTTCCGTACATAATTGCCGGATCGGCCCTGGTCATTCTGGGACGCGGTGCGATTGCCGCTGCGGGTCCGGCGGCAATTGCCGATAGGGCGGGAGAGCAGGACACCCTGCATCGCCTCGCGGTCATGCAAACCTGGCGGGATGTGGGCGCCGCTGCGGGTCCGGTGCTCACCGGGATCGCTTTGTCACAGGATTTTAGTATATCGGCAACATATATCGGTCTTGCCGTGTTGACCGTACTTAGTCTGTTTTCATTACGGGGACTCATCAAACGGTGATTAATCCGTTCCAGATCTCTCCTGTGCAGTTCTGCTTTATATAAGAGAATTGAATCCCTTACGCGCTGACTTTTGCGGGTCTCCCTATTGTGTGTAAAAAGTTGGAAGAATGCAGATTTTGGAATAAGCTAGCGCGGTTTCAACCAAGAAGGGAAAACCCTTATGTTTGGAAAGCTATCAGCTTCGATTTTTTTTATTGTTTTTGCAGCGGTGGGTCCGGCAGTCGGGCAAACCAGTTCCGGTGATCTCTTACCCTTTGCAACATTTGACCAGGCGAGCGAGGCCGTGCTTAACGATCCCCATGATCTCGTTATCGGCCCTGACAATCGCATCTATGTCGCCGACAAGTTCGCCAATCGAATTGCGATAATGGATAAAGAAACGCTCAAACTCGTGGACAGTTTCGGGGAAAGTGATTTAGCGAGTCCCCACGATGTCGATTTTGATGCCCGAGGGCGCGTGATTGTTGCCGACACCGGAAATGACCGCGTGGCAATTTTTGAACTTCGCGGCGGTAAAGCCCAATTGGTTGAATCCCTCAGTGATGGAATTTTTCGCCCCGAGGGAGCCGTCGCCCATCCCAATGGCCGCATCTACGCTACCGGATCAGGCACGGGAAATATTGTCGCCTATGAAAATGGTAAGCTCATCGCCCAGGCAACCGGGTTGAGTGGCGCCCATGATGTGGAGGTCGATCGTGAAGGAAATTTGTGGGTGGCCGACACGTTCAATCAGAGAGTTGTGAAATTTTCACCGGACCTGCAGGAATTGCAATCACTTAATGATCCCGTTTATGGCTGGCTTGGCCCACGCTATCTGGATATCGACAAGGCCGGTCGTCTTGTGGTCGCCGATCAGGACGCCCACCGAATTCTCCTCATCGAGAAAGACGGAACCCTGGTTGGTGTGATCGGCGACGGTCTGCCTGGGGTCGGTCCCAACAAGTTCGATGATCCCGAGGGTGTGGATATCTGGGGACCGGCCTATTATTTCGCCGACTCAGATAACAACCGAATTGTACGCTACTTGCTCGTAACCAACTGACATCGCAACGCTCAAAGTTGCAGGACCCCGGCCAAGTCCTTGTCGAGGATGTCAGCCGTGGTTCTGTATTAAACCGTTACGCATGTGGAAATTTTACGATGGACTTGTCTTGTTCTGCTCTAAATCCGAAATAAAAGTCTAATTAAGTGGCAGGCTGTGCGACATGAAAATCACAGGCATCAAGACCTTCGTTTGTCGGGTTCCGATCGACAATCCTCTGATCACATCTTTCGGTCAAATGAAGGATCGACCGGCATTATTCCTGCGCATTGAAGATCATGATGGAATGTTCGGCTGGGGCGAGGTCTGGTGTAACTGGCCACCCTTCGGCGCTGAGTATAAAGAAAACCTCGTTCAACACACGATCGCTCCGCTCCTGCTCAATCGGGAGTTTGAGTCTCCCTCGACAGCTTTTGAAATCCTGACGGAGGCGCTGCGAATTCTTGCAATCCAAACGGCGGAACCCGGTCCGTTTGCGCACTGTCTGGCCGGACTTGACATTGCGCTCTGGGATTATCACGCACGATTAAACGCCTCATCTGTTGCCCGGACGATCAATCCGGAGGCCTCTTCAAAAATACCCTGTTACGCAAGCGGCATAAACCTGGATGACGCGCCACGCATGATTGAAAAGGCCAGGAAGACAGGTTTCAATCAGTTCAAAGTCAAAATCGGACGGGATCTCGAGCGTGAGGTCTCCGTTGTCCGGGAATTCCAATCGGATTTGCGCAGCCATGAAAAACTGATGCTCGATGCCAATCAGGGCTGGAGTCCGGAACAGGCCAGGGAAGCGATTCAAAGGTTCAGCTTTGTCGATCTGGCATGGTTAGAGGAACCTATAGCCGCAGATTATCCTGCAAGTGACTGGCTGAATCTTAGGGAAGTCGCATCTTTCCCCCTAGCCGCGGGTGAAAATCTTCTCGGTCAGGGCCAATTTGAAAATACCATTGCTGCGCGTCTGCTCGATGTGGTGCAGCCGGATATCTGCAAATGGGGCGGATTTTCAGGAGTCATTCCCATTGCAAGAGCGACGATGGATGCCGGACTGCGCTATTGTCCTCACTATCTCGGGGGTATCGTCGGTTTATTAGCCTCCGCCCATGTTCTAAGTGGTGTCGGCGGTAGCGGCATTCTTGAGATCGATATCAATGAAAATCCGCTCGTCGATGCCTTTTTAGATAAGCAGGACTGCATTCAGGATGGTCTGTTCTCCTTTAACGTGAACCCTGGTCTCGGATTTGACATCGATACCGACATCCTGGATTCCTGGCAGGTATGAGTGCCGTTGTGATGGAGTTCGGTCAGCCTCGCAATTCAGGCAGACATTTTAACAGCGAAGACATTTGTTTCGTTACCCCACCAATCGGGGCACTTATAAATCTCCTGAATCTCCCTTGCGATAACGTGCCGGTGCTTGCGGGTTGTTGGCGGGATTGGTGTCGTGTTTTGACAATCTGATAATCAGTTTATCGTCCAAGAGTGGTTGCAGGTCTGCCTCAAGTGCATCTGCACTAAGTTGGGGGTAGACCTCGTCACCATTGATATAAAGTGTGAAGGATTGCAGATACTTCGTTTTCTTTGCAGGATTTTCAATCGTGTCTTTCGTCCACTCGTAAAGGTGATAATTCGCGATGCCGTTTTTTTCCGCCTCGGCCACGTAGTCGGCAAAGGCGTCATAC
>JANQOC010000742.1 GCA_028279265.1 Hyphomicrobiales bacterium | reverse complement strand
GCGCTAATCTCGGACGCAAATATGCGACTAAGTACAATACATTTACTCCAAAGCTGTTTCGCTATTTTTTCCCTGTCTATCAATCGACATGCGAAGATGATCCGGTAAGTGCCACAACAAGCATTTTTTATGAACAAACTGTCCTAAATTTGCGCAATCCAGTTTCAACACAGGAGGAGATCACCATGGATTACCAGGATATAATGTATGAAGTTCGCAAACCGCATGTCGCCTGGATTACACTTAACCGGCCAGAAATCGATAATGCGACAACCGGCGATACATTTGTCGAACTCGCCCATGCCTTCAGGACAGCCGATACAGACACGAAAATAGGGGTCGTTGTGCTGACCGGTGCAGGAGACACCCACTTCAACGAAGGGGGGCAGGTGAAACAGCATCTGACCAAGCGGCCCGGAACGCACAGAGTCCATTTCATGAAGCTTCTGGATTGCGCAACGTCGATGCGAAATTGTGGGAAACCAATTATCGCCGCCGTGAACGGGCGTGCCATTGGAAGCGGCAACCAGCTCCAAATGCTTTGCGACTTGTCCATTTCTTCGGATCGTGCCGTATTCGGTCAACATGGTTCAAAACGCGCTGGGGCTCCCATGTTCTGGGGATCTACACTCCTGAGCTTTTTTGTGGGCGAGCGAAAAGCTCGCGAAATGATTTACCTTTCCCGCGAATATTCAGCCCAACAGGCGTTGGATATGGGTTTGATCAATGAGGTTGTCCCCCATGAAAAACTCTATGAAGTGGTTGAGAATTGGTGCGACGAAGTTCTCGAGATGAGCCCGACTTCATTGCGATTCTTGAAAACTTCGATGAACATGAAGAGTGATATGTTGTATCCCGCTTTATTTCATGCCCGCGAGATCATCGATTTGTTTTCAGATGCTCCAGAACGCCTGGAGGGAACGTCTGCATGGGTCGAGGGGAGAAAGCCGGATTTCAATCAGTTCCGGGTCTGAACCGAAGGTAACACAACAATAATTCAGATTTATTGCATGAAAGAGCGGTTCATAAGATGAAATTGCATTGACGAAGGCAAGGGATGCCAATTATTCTTTTAATATAAGATGAATGGCTGAATTTTCTTAACAATAATAATCAGAATTTGGAATCTCATCTTTGAAACGCTCTGAACTCGGACCGTCAACTGGACTGTCTGAGTTCATGTTATTGAAATCCAATAAGAGCCTGAACCGGGAGGAATAAATGGTTAAGTTGGACAGTATTCGAATTGCGACGTTCACATCGGTCGTGTGTTCTGTATTTGCTTTGACGACATCAAATGTCTGGTCACAATGGGAACCAAGTAAGGAAGTCGAACTCATTGCCCATGTAAAGACATCATCATCGACTTATGCTTTTGCTTCGGCGGTATTCAATGAGATTAAAGCGCAGGACCTGCTGAAAAAGGGTGTCAAGCTCCGATCAGTACGCGGTGCTCGTGGCGGCAAGGCCAGGAAGTATGTAGGCATTACCAACAAGGGTAATCCTCATGTGCTACAGGTGCTGACACCATCGCAAATAAATAATCCCATCCTATCCCAATCCGACGTTGATTTGAGGTTGTTCAAGCCGGTTGCCATTATGGTCATCACACCGCTTACACTGGCCGTCCCGGTTAATTCACCCTACAAATCTATGCAGGATATTATCGATGATATTAAAGCGCGACCGGGCAAGGTTATTCACGGTGGCGGTGCATTCGGTAATGTCGCGTCTTTGGTCGGCGAACTGTGGGCGCGGGAAGCTGGTGTGAAAATGCCCTATGCAGCTTTTGAAAAGCAGGGGATGCTCGAATTACTAGGTGGTCATGTTGCTTTTGGAATGCACAATCCGGCACAGGTAAACCAGTATGTCAAAGCAGGTAAGCTCCGCCTCATCGCGGCTTCGCAGAAACTCGGCAACTATCCGGAAGTCAAAACATTCAAGGAATCCGGTTTTAACTTCAAATATCTGCGCCAGTATCGCGGATGGTGGATGAGCAAAGATGTGTCCGATGATGTGGTCAAATATTATACGGACTTGATGACAAAAGTACGCAACGGTAAGGGATACAAGGACTATATAAGCAAAAACAATCTGACCTCTACCTGGATCGTTGGTGCCGAGCTTGATCAGATGCTGAAAGATGAACACGCGAATTATCTGAAGCTGGATACTGAGCTGGGTCTCATTAAGAAGAAGTAACACCAACGAGGCCGACAACCTCGGACCCGTCGGTTCGAGGTTGTCTTGAACTCCAAATGGGATTAGTCAGAAAGCTTGTCGGCATATTCGTTGTCGAAGACCGCCTGCTGGTCACTCTGTTTGCGATTGTACTCATACTTTATGGACTGGGTACATTTCAGATACCGCAAACCGTTAGTGAGGTCATTGTCGGTCCGACAACATTCCCAAGGCTGATTGCTGTTTTTGGGCTGATCCTCTGTGCGATATTTTTCATTCAAAAAGGTGTTGAAGTCGTTCGACTGAATAGTTTTTCCGAACGGCTTACCTCCGAGATTGTTGATCTCATTCCTTTGTGGATGGCGCTTGTTTATGTGCTGCTATTTGAAAAGCTGGGTTATCTGACGGCCACCTTTCTCTATGTCACGATTACCATGCGCTACCTGAGGGAACGTACATGGCTGCGAGCCGCAATCTACGGTCTTGTCATTACGATCCTGATGTTCTGCCTGTTCTACTATGGCCTCCTGGGCGAGCTTCCACGTGGGGAATGGGTTAGGCTGCATGACTGGTTCCCCATAATCGAAAAAATTCGATCGGCAATTGAGAATTAAAGGGCAACTATGGAAAGCACCTGGTCACTTTTAATGGATGGATTTGGTCTGGCGCTGCAACCGTCGCTCATAGGCTATGCCTTTGTCGGCTGTTTCCTGGGGACAGTTGTGGGTGTGCTGCCGGGCGTCGGGTCGGCCGGTGCGCTCTCCATGATGTTGCCCATCATTTTTGCCCTGGATCCAGTTGGCGGCGTGATCATGCTCGCCGCGACCTATACCGGTGTTATGTATGGTGGCTCGACAGCTTCGATTCTTTTGCGGGTTCCGGGGGATACCTCTGCTGTCGTCGCCTGCCTTGATGGTCATGAGATGGCTAAGCAAGGACGCGCAGGGCCTGCATTGTGCATCGCGGCCATCGGTTCCTATATTGCCGGGACAATTGCTGTTGTCGGGTTGATGTTGCTGGCGCCGCCTCTTGCCGAACTTGCCCTGCAATTTTCCGCACCTGAATATTTGATGCTTTATATTTTTGGATTGACGGCTGTGTCTGCGCTTGCCGGAGATTCACTGTTGAAAGCACTTATGGCCATGACGTTGGGACTGCTGATTGCCACCGTCGGCGAAGATATCATGGTCGGAGTTCGCCGTTACACTTTTGGCCATGAAGCCCTTTGGGATGGTGTCCAATTCCTGGCACTGACATTGGGTTTGTTTGCTGTTTCAGAAGTTCTCATTCACGCGAAAAGACTGCGTGAAGATCGCTTGGCAAATGTGATCAAGCACAGAATTTACATAAAGCTGAAAGAGTTTATCGAGAGCATCGGCGCCATATTCCGCGGTGGATTCATAGGATTTTTTATTGGTGTTTTGCCGGGTGCTGGCGCTGGGATTGCCTCTTTCGTATCTTATTCTCTTGAACGGCAGGTCAGCAAGACACCTGAAAAATTTGGTACGGGAGTCATTCAAGGGGTTGCAGGTCCGGAAAGTGCTAACAATGCAGCGAGTGCCGGTGCCTTTGTCCCCATGCTTGCCCTGGGTGTTCCCGGGTCCTCGACCACCGCGGTCATGCTCGGGGCATTCCTGATCATGGAGATTGATGCCGGGCCTCTGCTTTTCGCAGAAAGACCCGATATCGTCTGGTCTCTGATTGCGGCACTTTACGTCGGCAATGTTGTGCTATTGATTCTCAATTTACCGCTTATCGGTATCTTCGTGCAGATATTGTACTTGCCAATGCGGATGCTGCTGCCACTAATCATTGTCCTGTCTGTTACCGGAGTTTATTTATCCGATGGACTGATCTGGTCGATATCATTCCTCTGCCTGTTCGGCATTATCGGATATTATATGCGGATATACGGATTTCCCCTTGCGCCGGTGATATTAGGGAAAGTGCTGGGGGCGAAAATGGAACTGAGTTTCCGGCAGTCCATGATCCTGACCCAGGGAGATCTGTGGTTGCTCCTTAACAGGCCCTTCGTCGTCGCATTTTTAATTCTTTCAATTATTTCATTGTTTCTTCCTTATATTTTGAGCGTGACCACTGGCGGAAAAAAACCAATTCTGGAGAGTGATGATTAAGTCCCGTAGACCCAAGCCGAAGTGAGCAGGAACGAGGAAATCCATGCAGATTACCGAAATTAGTTTTAAGAGTGCCGACGGTTCGTTTGCAAAAGAAGGTGTCGACGTCGACTTGCGCAGTTTGTCCGATGAGGAATTCAATCGCATAGAGAATGAATTCAATGAAACGGGAGTCCTCGTATTTCGCAGTCAATCTTTGACGCCACAAAATCTCATTGAATTGTCGAAACGATTTGGTGAAGTGGAAAAACATTTAAGGCAGGAGTTTTCACTCGAGGGATTTAATGAAATTCATGTGCTCTCGAATATTAAACAAGGCGAGAGAACAATTGGAAGTGCTTACGCCGGTGACGCATGGCATGCGGATTTGTGTTTCAAAAAAGCGCCGAGCCGCATGTCAATTCTCTATTCTTTGGAAATTCCTCACGATGAAATCGGGAAGCCGTTAGGGGACACATTATTTGCCAGTGCTGCCGATGCCTATGATCGACTTTCCGATAGTCAGAAGAACCGGATCGCGGATCTTCGGGGGATCATGCAATATAACCGGCGTCAGGAAATCAAACGTCAGGAACGCGCTAAGGATCATCCACGGCCACCGCTCACGGAAGAGCAAAAGGCAAAAACCCCAGATATCACCCAACCAGTTGTACGTCTTCATCCCCTCTCGAAACGAAAATGTATTTATGTCAATGAAACCTATACATTTGGCATCGAAGGCATGCCGGAAGAAGATGCTAAAACTCTTCTAGATGAGCTGCAAAACGAGGTTATTGTTCCGGATAGAATCTACCGACACAAATGGAAAGTCGGTGACGTAATCATGTGGGATAACTGCTTGACCCAGCACAAGGCAATCGGTGATTACAAATTGCCGCAAAGACGCAAGCTGTTGCGGACATCCATTTCAGGTACACCGGTCGAATAAGTTCAAATTGGGCCACACAGAGAGGACGACATGCCGTATTACAGATTCGAGGATTTAGAGCAGATTAGTCCAAATCCCCACTTGTCGACGGCTCGTGGAGCGCTTATCGAGGGTAAATACATTATGCTCCGGCAAAATAATAAGAGTGCTGGAACGGGCTCGGAACTGCACTATCATCCTAATGAACTGATGATTTTTCCGATCAGCGGCAAAATCAATGCGGTTGTGGGTAAGGACCGCCGCATTGTTGAACCAGGGACCTTCATCCATGTTCCGCCGAATGCCCGCCATTCGATGAAAGCTACGGAAGATGCGCCCACCAGCTATCTATATGT
>JANQOC010000729.1 GCA_028279265.1 Hyphomicrobiales bacterium | reverse complement strand
TCCACCGGCCCACCAGACAAGCCTGATATCGGGGAACGTTCGCAGACGGCCGTTAAACTGATAATCATCTCCGGGATTGAGGAGCATATCGGAAATCATGGCCACGGGAATGGAGACCTTGACGGGATTTTCTCCCAGAGGCAAAGCGGGCCAGTCAATGGGACGACCCAACACACCGATTGAGGCATCGCTGCCATATCCAAAACCGTAGCCGCCGCCGGGCAATCCGATCTGACCAATCATGGCTGCCAGAACAATGGTCATCCATAGCGGTTGTTCCCCGAAGTCAGCGCGCTGCAGTGAAAATGCGGTACTTATGAGGGTCCGCTGTGAAACCATCTCACAGGCCAGCTTCCGAATGCGCCCAGCCGGGATACCGGACTGTTTTTCTGCCCATTCCGCATCCTTGGCGATGCCGTCCTGCACGCCCAGGAGGTAGGGTATGAATTTGTCGAAGCCGACGGTGTAGCGGTCCAGAAAGGGCTGGTCGTGGAGATTTTCGGTGTAGAGCGTGTGGGCGAGGCCCATCATCACCGCCACATCCGAGCCGGGGATTGGCGGCAGCCATTCCGGAGCCAGGGCGTCATCCATATCGGATTTTACCGGGCTGATATTGATGAATTTCACACCGGCTTGGGCGCAGGCCAGAAGATCGGTTTGCTGGTTATGGTGTCCGACACCGCCCGCCGACACCTGGGCATTGCGGGGGGGCATTCCTCCGAACGAGACAACCAGCCGTCCGGCATCGCGCACCGTACTGAGCCGTGTCGCCTGCTCCACGAGATCACTAAAATCTCCGACAATATGGGGCAGCAGGACGAGGGCGGCCCCGAAACTGTAGTTGCCCTGTGAATTCACAAAGCCGCCGCAGGCATTGAGAAACCTTTTTAGTTGCGAGGGCGCGTGATGAAAGCGTCCGGCGCTTGCCCAGCCATAGGAACCGCCAAATATGGCGTTGTTTCCATGAGAATTCCTGACGCGTTGCAGTTCCGAGGCGACGAGATCCAGGGCCTGATCCCAGCTGATCTCAACAAAAGGTTCTTCACCTCTGGTGCGCGGGGCCTGATGTCCTTCATTCTCCAAATAGGATTTCCTGACCGCGGGGCGCAGGACCCGGGCGCCGCCATTCAGGCTCTCAGCGAGATTTCTATTGAGTGCGGACGGATGCGGATCGTCGGGATGCGGTTCCACCGATGTCACCCGGCCGGCTTCAGTTTTGATGAGGCCCGGCCCCCAGTGATGGGCGGAAACAGTTCCGGATCTGCGCATTGCATCTGTCATTGTTGTCGGTCCAATTCGAACAACTTACATATCCATTGCTGAAATTTGCCTGATTCAGCTCTCACCCCTCTGGCGTTTGCGCTCCTCTACCGTTACCCCGCCGACGGTCCAGTCGGTTTCCGGGACATCTTCAAAAATCACGTAAACATGCTCTGCATGGGCCCGGCATTTTTCGGCGAGTATGCGGGTGATCTCTTGCGCAGTTTCTTGCTTTTCCTGTGCCGTGCGTCCTTCGGTCATGGTAATGCGAACAAGTGGCATTGAATTCTCCGATTTAAACGAGGTTTAGTCCGCCATCCACGTGGATGACCTGGCCGGTTATATGCCCGGCGTCGGGCTCAAGCAGGAAAGCGATGAGTGCGGCAATATCCTGCGGTTGCGCCAGTTTCCCCATGGGTGTGATTTCGGCAGCCCTTTCCCAGGCCGCCTGTCCGAGGGCCGAGTGACCTGACGTTTCCTTTTGTGTAAAACCCGGGGCCACGCAATTGACACTCACCTGGTCGGGGGCGAGCTGGACGGCAAGGGATCGCGCCAGTCCTTCGATCGCAGATTTAGCTGCGGCCGTGACCGGAAACAGTTTGTTATCCGGAACCACATGGGCCACGAAGGAACTCACCGCAACAATACGTCCGCAATCCGAAGATTGCAGATGATCAAGGGCGGCTGTGACGATATCAAAAAAAGCCGTTGTCATCGTCTGCAGGGAGGTCTGGAGATCCTCCGTTCCGAGTTCCCCAAACTTCCGGGAATCTGCAAATCCGGCATTGGAGACAATCTGGTCGACGCGCCCGAACCGGCTCACGGCCTGTTCAACAAGCTCTGTACCCGCACGGGGCACGGAAAGATCACTGATACAAATCGCACATTCCGCCCCCTTGTCGCGCGCATCGTCAGCGACTTGTTCAAAACTTTCCACCTTCTCACCGTCGCGTCCCCCCCGGGCCTGCAGCAGGAGCTTAGTCCCGGGAGCGGCAATTTTCAGGGCCGTGGCCCGACCAATCCCGCTCGAAGCACCGGTGATGATGACGACTCTGTCCATAGGCTTTATTCCGCGGCCACGGCACGGGGTTCAAGGCGATAGCCGTACTTCTTGTCGAGTTCCAGCTTTTTCAGGATGTCCAGCCCTTTCTGAAGGGAGGCCGGGTCCAGTTGCTGCAGCGGTTTGCGCAATGGTCCTGCGGGCAGTCCGATGGCTTGCATCAGGCTTTTCACCGCCACGGGATTAATCGCCGAATAGCAGAAATGCAGGACCTCCAGGTTTTTAAGCCACGCTTCGCGACAGGCAAATGCGTCTTCTCCGCTTTCCCAGGGCGTGGAGATCGTTGCCATTTCCTCAGGGATCAGGTTCCCGCACATATTGGCGGTGCCGTGTCCGCCCAGCGTCATCAGGGGGACGACGAGCCCGAGGTTCGGTGAGCAGCAGCACATGAGGTTCATGTCCAGGTTCGCTGCGCAAAGCTGGGCAATCTGACCCACACGTGTGGTCGACTCCTTCAGAATCGTGAACTGCGGATGCGCGGCGATTTTCACGAAATCGTCCGTTGTGAGGTCCGTTTTGACGCGTGGCGGATTATTGTAATATCCAAGCGGTATGGGCGATGCATCGGCGACATCAAGGCAGTACTGGACAATGTCCGCATTTGAGGCACAGATATAGGCCGGTGCGGCGATGATCGCGCCGTCCGCGCCTTCTTCGCCTGCATATTTGACATAGTCGATGGTCGCATCGGTCGTCGTGCCCGTGCAGCCATACCAGAACTGCATCTTGTCGGTCTTGAACTTCAGTGTTTCACGGATGATGAAGTGCCGCTCTTCCTGGGACAGCATGGACACTTCGCCGGTGGAACCCATGATCAATACAGCCCTGGTTCCGTGCTGCTGCTGAAATTCCAGCAGTGTTCTGAAGCCTTCGACATCGATGGAGCCATCATTGTTGAAGGGGGTGATGAGGGCTACGAATGATCCCTCCGGTCTGTTCATTGCCATTTTATCCTCCTTTGAAATTCAAACTACAACACTCGGTTACCGAATTCCAAACACGGCGGGCATAGCCAGTTTGGGCAATCCGATAACGATATCCGGTATCCACAGCGAAAGCACGGCAACCAAAATGGTAATCAGTACGATGGGCAGTACGGCAATTACCGCCCGGCCAATGGTGACATCCCCGATTTGCGCCGCAATTAACAAACAGATGCCGTAGGGCGGTGTTATCAATCCGACCGAAAGGACGATCGTTGTCAGAACGCCGAGATGTACGGGATTGACCTGCGCCTGATCACCAAGAGCCTGGATGATCGGCAGGAATATCAGCACGGCGGAAATCGGGTTTAGAACGGTGCCGATCAGCAAAAGAAACACAATAAGCAGAAGCATAATCCCGATAGGGGAAGTGGTTATCGATGTAATTGTATTGACGACGATTTCGGCCGCGCCAAAAAAGGAGATCAACCATCCGAAAATGCCGGCGCCAGCCACGGTGAACAAGGGTACGGAAAAATCGATGGCCGCCTCGGCGATCATCGATGGGAGTTTTCTGAAAGGCACATCCCGATAAATGACGAATGTCAGAAACAAGGCCCAGCTCACGGCCAGAATGGCGGCTTCGGTTGGCGTCACAAAACCGCCAACAATACCCCCGAGCACGAACACGGGAATGAACAGGGACGCCGACCCTTTCATAATCGACTGGGCGGCGGACTTGAAGCCGGGAAAACTGTTGGCCGGATAGCCCTTCCTGAGGGCTTCGATATAGGTGTAGGTCATCATGAAAACGCCGATGGTCAGGCCCGGGATGACGCCGCCAATGAACAGTGCCCCGATGGATACATTTCCGAAGGCACCATAAATGATCAGAATAATACTTGGCGGGATGATAACCCCGAGGGTCGACGACGCAGCGGTCAGCGCAACGGCAAAGGCCGGATCATAGCCGGCGCGTTTCATGGATGGGATCAGAACGGAGCCGACACTGGCCGTGTCGGCGGCAGCGGACCCGGAGAGGCTCGCGAACACCATGCTGACGAAGACATTGACATGGCCAAGGCCTCCGCGAATGTGACCGACCGTCGAATCTGCAACTCTGAGCAGGCGGTCGGTGATGCTCCCGGCATTAAGAATGCGTCCTAGAAACATGAAAAAGGGGACGGCCATCAATGGAAAGGAATCGATGTTCGAGTACATCTGGTTGATGACCGAAGAAAGCGGCAGGTCCTCCATCATGATAACGAAAATGGAGGACAGAATCAGCGAAAAACCGATGTTCACCCTGAGAGCGATTAAAACGAAAAAACTGACCAGGAGAAGGAGAAGAGGATTCATTCTTTCGGTACTTCACCTGTTGCGGGCTTGAGTTCGGCGGCGATGCGCTCGAAGAAAAAGAGCACCATGGAGGCCGCGCCCAGGGGAATTGGCAGGAAAAACCACAATTCGGTGATTCCCAGACTGAGTGAGGAACGGGTCATGCCAATTTCGGTGAAGACGATGCCGAAAACCAGGAGCACACCAATGACAATGGCGCTCAGCAGCAGGGCGAAGATCCGCTGGAATTTTCCTGCCGTTTTCCAGGACGCCGGAATAATATCCAGATGATAGTGGGCATCGCGACGAAAGGCGACAGCGGCACCGATGAAAATACACCAGGAAAAGCACAGTTGCGCGAGATCCAGGGTCCAGATCAAAGGCAGTTGCAGAAAATTGCGAAACAGGACTTGCATGAGCACAACAATGATCATGGCGCCAAATGCCAATTTGAGCAGCGCGCAGAACGCAGTCTCAATATAGGAATTAATCTGAGCGAGCATCGATGTTGTGCCTCGACGTAATCCGGATAGAACCGGTTAAGGTCCTATCCGGATCGTTGACGTGGGAGGAAATCTAGTTGCTCTGGACAGCAGCCAGGGGCTCCGTCAGTTTCAGTTCTTCGGCAAGCGACTTCTGAACCGGACCGAGAGCAGATACGAACTCGGCTTTATCCGGTCGCGTGACTTTGACATTGAACTTGGATTCCAGTTCTTTCACGAAAGCCGCTTCATATTCACGGGCCTTGTCGATTCCCAGACGCGACGCTGCCGCGGCCGTTTCGACCATCAGTTTCTGCAGATCAGCCGGTAGTTTGGCCCAGGATTTGGAACTCATCGAAATGTGGTTCACCTGGATGGTGTGTCCGGTCAAGGACAGGAACGGGGCGACCTCATAGAGCTTGCTTCCCTTATATCCGGGAATGGAACTTTCCAACGCATCGGCAACACCGGTCTGCACACCGGCATAAAGTTCCGACCAGGCGATGGTGACCGGCAGGGTTCCGAGCGCTTTCCATGTCTTGGCAATCATCGGTGACGGTGGCGTACGCATTTTGAAACCTTTGATATCGGCAAGTTTCATTACAGGTTTTTTGGCGTTGGAAAGGTTGCGCGTCCCGGATCCCCCGAGCGCCAATAGCTCGAGATCCAAATTCCGTTTTTTATAGACGGATTTAAAATAGTTTTCCGCTTTTGAACCCGGTCCCACAGCAGCCATCAGCGCGTCGAAATCCTTAAACAGGTAAGGCATCGAAAATACCTGATACTCAGGCACCTGTTTCACAGCGTTGTTGGTGGAGCTGACCATGAGGTCGATGGTTCCAAGCTTCATTTCGCCAATGACAGCGGGGTCTTTGCCGAGTGAGGCTCCAGGAAAGATCTTAACGGCAATCTTTCCATTACTTTTAGCTTCGAGTTCCGACTTCATGAACTCGGCCATATCATTGTACGGGTGGGGTGACTTCACAAGAGTGTGCAGTCGCATATTGAAATCGGCCGAAAAACCCTGGCTCGACCAAAGAAGCGCCATCACAAAAGCGAGCGCTGAACTTATTCGACGAGAACGCATATTGGAATTCCTTTCAGATACATTGTCGTCTCACTGTAACGCAGAGCATCCATAATAAAAAATAAAAAAATATGCGGTTTGTATGT
>JANQOC010000715.1 GCA_028279265.1 Hyphomicrobiales bacterium | reverse complement strand
GCCATGTCGATCATTGTTTCCATGACGAATGCCGTATGGGAATGCCCCACCGAACGCCACCAGACCACGGGAACCTGTGTCTTGTGATCCGTTAAACCGACATACAATCCTGGGATGTCATAATGGGTGTCGTCCACCCCTTCCACGGAAGTCTTGTCGACACCATCCTTGACAAGAGCCGATTCTAGGCGCGTGCCTTTGAAGATAGACTTCCCGGCTATGCGGTGATCCCAGGCAACGATGTTCCCCTGTTTGTCCAGCCCCACCCGCACTTTGTGGGCAAAGGCCGGGCGGTAATACCCGCCCATGAGATCATCTTCCCGGGACCAGACAAGTTTGACGGGCTTTTTCCGGTCCGTCAGGGCAAACGCAAATGCGGCTTCCGCGTGATAATCGGAAACGGGCGTTGCCCGGCGGCCAAAGGAGCCGCCGGCATAGAGGGTCCTGATCTGAATTTTCTCCATGGGCAGTTTGAGCACGGCGGCAAGAGTTGGATGGGCGCCCGCCGGGAACTGGCAGCCGTCATGCAGAACGACCCCGTCGCCTCTGGGCTCAATGGTACAGGTCAGAGGTTCCATGGGGGAATGGGAGAGATACGGGAAATAAAAATCCCTCTCAATAACCTGTGCGGCCTCGGCCAAGCGCTGCTCGGTATCCTTGATGTCGGCACCGGGTGTAGCATTGAATTCCGGCTTTGAATTAACAGCCTTCAAGAGGGATTTCTTGATTTCCTCGGAACCGCGATTTTCCGCTTTCGAAAAATCCCATTCGGCTTCCAGGGCCTCGCGGGCCTGAAATGCCGCCCAGGTGTGTTCCGCGAATATGACAACGCCCGCCTTGGTAGGCAAATTTGCTGCACGGATAAATCCGGGAACCTTGACGGCCTCCTTATCATCAAAGGAAACAATCTGCCCGCCAAATCTGGGGCTGCGCTTGATGACCGCAACCATCTGGCCATCCAGATGAATATCCATGGCAAATTGAGCCGTCCCGTTTATCTTGGATGAACTGTCGAGGCGGTAGGTATCGGGATTACCGATCCATTTGAAATCCTTGGCCTCTTTCAGCGGAGGCTTCTCGGGAACCTCAAGCTTGACGGCGGCGGCAACAAAATCCGACAGGGGCGCAGATTTTTTGCCGTCGGAGACACGACCTTTGTCGAGCTTCAATTGTTTTGCATCGACCTTCCAGGCGGTTGCCGCGGCGGCGAGTATCATTTCCCGGGCCGCAGCGCCGGCCTGCCGGTACTGCATGAAGGAATTGGCAATCGCCGTCGATCCCCCGGTTCCCTGGGATCCGAAGGCGAGATTGGCATAGAGCTTGTTGTCGGACGGGGCGAATTCGTAAGCCATATCATCAAGATCGATGCCCAGCTCTTCAGCGATCAAGGTCGTGAGGCCCGTCGTCGTTCCCTGCCCCATCTCAAAGTGCTTGATAATGGCTGTGACCTGACCATCGGCTGCGATTTTGACAAAAGGCGTGAAGTGCTGACCTGTGGTTTCCGCTTTGGCCAGTGCGCCGCCCGGTGTCAACCCGACAATGAGAGCTGTTGTTGCCAGGGCACCGGTTCCTTGCAGGAAAGTTCGTCTGGATGTTTCGAATGTCATGTCCTAGGCCTCCATGATTTCAGATGCCCGCTGGATCGCAGAGCGAATACGTTGATAGGTGGCGCAGCGACAGGCATTGCCCGCCATGAACTCGTCGATCTCCTCAACGGAGGGATTCGCCTTTTCGCTCAACAACCCGACCGCCGACATGATTTGTCCTGATTGGCAATAACCGCACTGTACGACGTTCAATTCCGACCAGGCTTTTTGGACCGCTGTCGCAACTTTGGAATTCACACCTTCAATCGTCGTGACCTCGGCATCGCCGACATCTTCAATGAAGGTCTGACAGGAACGCACGGGTTCGCCGTTCACATGCACCGTGCAGGCGCCGCAGGCGGCAACGCCGCAACCAAATTTCGTACCCGTGAGTTTCAACTCATCCCGTATGACCCATAGGAGAGGTGTTCCCTCGGGCGCGGATACGCTCACCGACTTTCCATTTATCTTGATATTCGTTGCCATTAAATTCCTCCTTAGCCCCTGAAGAGCCTGCATGGGGTTAAATATAGGGGGGTGCAGGTCAAATCCAATAAACAGATCCGATAAATTGTCGCCATAAATCTAGAAGAATTTGTGACATGGTGCACCTGCCTGATCCGCCAAACACCATGCCGATCACGACAAAATAAAATCATCAGACGTCGGTTGATTTGCATGCCCATGGAACAGGGCTCAGAACTGGCATCTCAATGGTCAACCATAAAATTGAGCCGTTAAAAATGCAGGTTCAGGAGGGTTGCGGCCGCAGGATGAGAGTCTGCAACGCCGTAGCGACCGGTCCCTGATCATCGCTGATAACCGCCTGGGCGAGACCGATGCCGGAAGACTGCCAGTGGGACTGCGATGAGGATGCCAGCCAGTCCGACCGGGGTTCCCGATGAAAATGGATCGTCAGATCCGTATTCATGAACAGCATATCCTCGAACTCGGCATTTCTAGAAAGGCCGTTACCACAATCCGCCAACGCGCAAAGGGATTGAAACGGAGACGGCGGTTCCGATGCCAGGAGGGGCGGTGTTTTCATCCAGATCGTTGTCGGGCCGAGATCCCTGTTTTCACCTTCGGGAAAGGCAACCTGGATGAAGTCCGTGAACGATGGCAGGCCATGTTTCCCCCGGGGAAGCGGCGAGTCGCCCCTTTGGGCCTCAGACCGGACAAGGCGGGGCACCGGCGCTGATTTCAAGCCATCTATCGGCGCGTGGACAACGTGCATGGACCGCGCCGACACACAGAGCCGTCCCGCACTGTCGATAACCTCGGCGGTGGCCGTCGAGACCGTCCGCCCTTCCCTGTGGACAATGGCCATAACGCGAATTTCATCCATGGGCACCGGTTTCAACAAATCCAGGGTAACCCGGGTCAGCATTTTGTCGGAAATGGCTTTTTCAAA
>JANQOC010000709.1 GCA_028279265.1 Hyphomicrobiales bacterium | reverse complement strand
TCCTGCTTTAATTCAGACACAGCGAGACAAAATTCCCGTCACAAAGACATGCGATGACCCGGTCCATCCGTAAACATACAGTTTTTGGAGACAGAATTTTCGGAGGTAGTCACATGATCAGAATTTCTAAAATGGCTGCAACCCTGGGCCTCGCCACGCTGTTGTGTCTTGCAGTACCAGGACTTCCGGTGGTTGCTCAGGACAAAATCTATGGTTGCTTCGAGGTTGTTGGTGCCGACGCCATAAACATCCGGGAAAAGGCCTGGAGCAAGTCGCCCGTGATTGGTACGGCCAAACGCGGCGAACTACTGGCCCAATGGAAAGTCATCTGCTCCCTCAGAGGATTTTGGTGCCCGGTACAGAAGGGTGACATTAGAGGTCACGCCAGCAAAGATTATCTTGCCAAAGCGCCCTGCCCCTGAGCCTGTCAGAGTACAATCTGAATCTAACGGGTGAGAACAATGAAGTCCGTGTACTTGCCGGTTTCATGGCTCATGCCATTGTCAGAGATAATCATCGAGGATCCGAGCGACAATCGGTCTGAAATGTACGCCTTGATGTGCTCGGGAACGATAATACGCTGAAGTACTTCTTGCGGACGGACCGGTTTCGCGGTTGTTGGAACGGGAAATCGATTTTTGCCTTTCTTAGAAACAACCTGACGTCCGGATCGTTCTTTCAGGGTAACGGCATTCCAGGCAATCTCCGTCGCATCCGCTGATGGCTGCAGCGCGGTGAACAAATGTGTTCCGAGCGGTATAGCCGGATCTTTCAAGATGACCGGAGCTGAAATCAATTCCTTGTATTTCTGGCGCACATAGATCCGGGCCTTGCTGAATGGGCTCTTACCGGCGGCGGCATAGATTTTCTGGATCACTTCCTGCGTCAGCTCGCCATCGCTGGCAAGTTCGTTGGATTCTTGAAACGCGCGGACGGCCTTGCGAGTCTGAGGACCGACAAACCCATCCGGTTCTCCGGCATCGAAGCCCAGACTGTTTAGGAGCTTCTGGATCTCGACGATATGCTCGCGACCATTCGGCCGGGTGATCAAGATGCGCAGCGGCTGCTCGGAACGGGACTCAATGGCCCATTTCCGGGTGAGTTTGTCCTCAAAGCCTATCAGCTGCAAGGACATCTGACGAATTTCGTCGTCTGTGGGTTCCGGTTTTTTCTCCGCTTTCGCTGAGGAAAATATGTAGCGATGCAAGATCGTGTAAACCGAAGAATTGGCGCTGGCGTCTTTCTGCTCCTTATCCGCCGGCGTTGGCAGGGCTTCCTGATGTGGCTCGCCCACAATTGAATTTTCAACCGCTGCCTGGAATGTCTTATTCAACTTCAGATCAGCAACTCTGGTCGGTTGAAAAAGACCCGCGTGGGAGACAAGGGAAGGCTTAACCATGTCCTGTCCGACGACCACATGGGCGCCCATTTCCGACACGCTGAACAGTGATCTTGCGAAATGATGTGGCAGCCGGATGCAGCCGTGGGAGGCCGGATAATTGGGGATGTGCCCGGCATGAAGTGCAATTCCCGACCAGGTGATGCGCTGCATATAGGGCATCGGTGCGCCGCGATAGATGTTCGAATAGTGACGGCGTCTTTTCTGTAAAATATTGAAAATCCCGGTCGGCGTGCGGTATCCCCTCTGTCCGGATGAAATTTTGGTCGAGCCCAGCTTCTGACCATTTTTGTAAATATGAAGCCGTTGTTCCCTGAGGGATACGAATATTTGCACCGGCCCTTCCAATAATTTTCCGCGTTGAACCATTGAGCTGTTCGATCGCTTTTTCTTTTTACTCCGGTAGCGAACACGCTTGCGTTTCTTGCGTTTGGCCGCGACCCGGATATTGGCGGCATCGGATTGCACACGCCCGCCTGTTCCTGCGTTTTGACTTGAAGTCGCCTGGTCGATGGTCGGATCAATTGCGCTCTCATCGAATGCCGCAAAAAGGGGCTTTGGTGCGGTGGTCATCATCAAAGTAAAGGAAAGGGCCCCCGTCAGACCGAGGATCAGGGGTAATCGAGAGCGGCTGCTCAACCCACAAATACGCAACTCGGACGAAGTCCGCAAACAACGCAATACTTCTGATTTTGACACGCTTTTTGTCCTCGAGACTGGTCCCCACCAAACAAGGTCACAATCTGACCATAGTTTCGTATTCGTTTCAATGAATGGCCGACTTAATTTTGTGGTGATGTTCTTATTGCAACACCTATTAAATTAGATTAGCGGCCGGGCCTGGTTGGGGGCCAGATTATTGAGTTCTTTACTTATTTTGTGGAAGACAAGTTCCGCGACGAGTTGACCAAGGTGCGTATCGGTTCTGTTGGGATGCGCCCATGTACCGAAACCAATTCCAATTTTTTATAGATGAGAATGAGTTTATCCGATATGGGTAAAAGAGCGATAATTGAAGAGCGTTGGGTATCGGTCAACGATGTGCCGCTGCGCTTCTCGATTATCACGCTTAGGGGTTCCTGTTGTAAGTTTATGAGCGTAGATGCGGAGTTGGGTGGATGAGGCGTACACACGTCCACAAGCTGTTGAGTTGTTTCGCGGTCGTTACACTTCTCGCGGGATGCAGTGCACAATTTTCACCCAGCCACTTTGCCCTCGGACATCAGGACGAAGGTACCTATACTCTGTTCAATGGTGTGAAGGGGCCTTTTAAGATCTTCGCCCGTGATAAAGGCAAGGGCACACCCATCCTGTTTATTCACGGTTTCGCCGCCAATACCTATACATGGCGCCATATGGTCTCTGATTTCAGCCGTGACCATCGTGCTATCGCCGTGGATCTCAAAGGATTTGGCGAATCCGACAAGCCTGCGGACGGAAAGTACTCCATATTTGATCAGGCAGATCTGATCAGTCAGTTCATCAAAAAGAAAAATCTAAAAAACCTGACCGTGGTGGGTCATTCGCTCGGCGGTGCCATTGCCCTGGCGACGGCTATTCAACTGAAAAAATCACATAAAAAATCGCCGATCAAAAGGCTGGTTCTGATTGACAGTCTCGCCTATCCGCAAACGCTGCCTTTCTACATGAAGGCGCTGAGGACACCGGGCCTGTCACAAATAGGCGTGACCGTCATTCCCGCCGAAATGCAGGCGCGAACGGCTCTTAAATTTGCCTATTTGGAAGATGAGCGCATTCCCGAGCAATCAGTGAAGGAATATGCCCGTCCTCTTCGCAGTGCTGCTGGCCGGCAGGCGCTCATTGAAACAGCGAGACAAATCATTTCGCCTGGAATTGTCGAAGCCATTGACCAGTTCAAAAATCTCAATATCCCAACCAAACTGATCTGGTGCCGCCATGACCGAATTGTACCGCTAATCAACGGTTTTCGGCTGGAAAATGACCTGCCAGACGCGTCCATGCAAATTATCGAGGATTGTGGACATAATCCCCACGAGGAAAAACCGGCGGAAACGATCATGGCCATGCGCATGTTCCTGTCCGAGTAAGCATCCGAGCGTCGTCATCTCCCGCAATTTATTCTCTGTTTTGAACCGCGGCTAATTCAGGTCCGGTTCATTTTTGCTGTTGTACTCAGGTTAATGAAATATCCGCAAACGGTTGACCTGAGAGCTTTCAGCCTATGAAACGACTTGCCATAGCCACTTTCCCTCTTCTGCTTGTCGGCGGCTTCGCCGAGCCGACTGTCGCCCAGACCTATACCGATGACGTCATAGCCGGACCCGGTTTTGTCGAACGACAGGTCCGCACGCGCGGCTACAAGAAACTACGCTGGATCTCCAACGCCTATCCCTATGTGATTGAAGCCTGCCGCCGTGACGTTCGCTATAAGCTGACCCTGAACCGGCGGGCAAAAATCAAAGGACGCATCTCCCTAGGTCCATGCCACCTCACACGAGCTCAATTACGGGATAACCTGAACGAAAAAGGTTTCACGCGTATCAAATTCGTGGAGTCCTCATCCCATAACCACACAATGAGGGCCTGCCGGGAAAATTCGCTTTATCAATTCGACATTAACTCCGAAGGCGATATTTCCGGCAGCAGAAAAATCGGGCGCTGCCGCAGTGCCGAATTTGCGGATTCCGATGCTTCCGATCAAAATCCGGAGTTGCACCGTGCGCTGGCTCAACGTGGATACAAACAGATTACGATCCGCGATAACACACCGCCGAAATTCGTTGCCGAAGCCTGCAAGAGCCGGAAAAAATTTGTTTTAACCCTCAATCGTAGCAACAGTATTGTCGACCGGGTTGACATCGGCCGATGCGATGATTTCGCGGCAAATGAATGGAAAGACGGCAAGGAGATAGAGAATTTCCAAACAGACGATGTCACTCAATTCACAGAACTTACCCGGAAATCGGTTCGCAAATTTTTGCGGCAATCGAACTTCCGGTCGATCCGGATTTTCAAACGATCCCCGACCAGGCCACAGCCGAAGCCTGCCGAAAATCGGACCTCTACCGCGTTACAATCAGTTCCTCTTATGACAACAGGAACGTCGCCGGTTCAGATGCGGGTTCCGATTATGAGATCACACGGCAACGCTATGTAGGTACTTGCCCGCACAA
>JANQOC010000611.1 GCA_028279265.1 Hyphomicrobiales bacterium | reverse complement strand
TAATCCCCCTCTTCCGTGTGATAGAGCCATTTCTGGATATTTTCTCCGGCCGGGCAAGCGTGGTTGCACGGCGGCAGGCGATCGACATAAACCGGCCTTTCAGTGCGCCACGATCCGGTTTCATTGGCGAGGCTGGTGCCGGGATCCAGCGTTATGGCAAAGGGTAGTTTGTTGTTCACGTGTCGTCTCCCGCGTCCAGAAGATTAAAGCGCTTGATATTGGAGTCGGCCATGGCCTGGATTGCAGCCAATGCCGCCTTGTCAGGTCCTTCCTTGCCAAACAAGTGGGCGAACCGGCGCTGTGGCTTGAGATAGTCGTCGACAGGCACCCGGCGGCGAATTTTATGGGACTTGGTCACCTCCCCGTGCTCGGCTTCGAAGAGCGGAAACAACCCGCTCTCAACCGCCAGCCGGGCGATACGGATCGTATCATTGGGCGCCGAGCCCCAGCCCAGGGGACACGGGACCATGATGTGAATATAACGCGCGCCCTCGATGGCCATTGCCCTTGTTACCTTGTCTTCGAGATCGTGGAGGTCGGCGACGCTGGCGGTGGCCACATAGGGAATATTGTGGGCCATTGCGATGAGTGGCAGGTTCTTACCCGTGCCGAAGACATTGCCCGGAGCCTTGCCGACGGCCGGTGTCGTCGCGGTGCGGGCGGTCGGCGGTGTGGCGGAGGACCGCTGCACACCAGTGTTCATGTAAGCTTCATTATCGTAACAGATATAAAGCACGTCATCATTGCGCTCGAACATACCCGACAGGCAGCCGAATCCGATATCCGTCGTACCTCCATCGCCCCCCTGGGCGACAACACTGACTTTTTTCCGGCCCTTGCGACGCATGGCGGCGGCGACGCCGGTGGCGACCGCAGGGGCATTGCCGAACAGGGAATGCAGCCAGGGGATTTGCCAGGATGTTTCGGGATAGGGCGTGGTGAACACTTCGAGGCAGCCGGTTGCATTGACGGCCACGAGCTGACCGTCGGAAGCGCGCATGGCCGCGTCCAGGGCATAGCGGGCACCGAGGGCCTCGCCGCAGCCCTGGCAGGCGCGGTGACCGGAGGTGATCGCATTGGAACGATCCATGGAGGACTGGACGGAACGGGCGGCCTCGTCCATAAGTCGGTTGCCGACAGTATGGGTGCCGGTCTGGTAGAATTTGACCCGTTGCAGAGCGCTCCCCTGATTGGCACGGCTGTTAGCCGCCCCTTCCTTGCTCCCTGTGTCATTGTTGGCGCTGTCGCTGTTCATCCCAAGATTTCCTCTTTTTATTCGCCGCGGTTGCCGGCCACAGATGCCAGATCTTTCAGAATATTTTCAGCCGTGGGGCCGGATCTGCGCGTGTCCCGGGAACGCTCGAGTTCGCGCGCGATAACATCGGTTTCCAGATCAAGAAAATGGACATCAGGCAGATCGTCGGCAATGGCGTCCTTGATGACCCGTTCCAGGCCCGCCTTGGTAATCGGGCGTCCGCCCAGCCCGGCGATGACCGTGTATACCGGTGTCGGGGAGTCGCGAAGCGACATGCGCACATTAGAGGCAACAACGCCGCCGAGGCCGGGGGCCAGGCTTTTCTCAACGACCACCACCCGCGCCGCATGCCTGAGAACATCGCCGAGTTCGGCGAGGGGAAACGGCCGGAAAGAACACAGGCTCACGGACCCGACCGCATGGCCCTCTTCGCGCATGGTGTCGACGGCATCTTTGATTGTACCGTTCACGGACCCCAGCGCCACAACAAGGGTTTCGGCATCATCGGCGTGATAGGGGTGAAGCAGGCCGCCGGACTCGCGTCCGAACACGTCCTTGAAAACATCAGCAATTTCCGGGATGCGCTTGAGTGCCTGCAACTGTTTGTCATGGGCGAGATAGCGCACCTCGGTAAAAGCCTCTGGCCCGACCATGGCGCCGATGGAAT
Source organism: Hyphomicrobiales bacterium (assembly GCA_028279265.1). Lineage (GTDB taxonomy): Bacteria > Pseudomonadota > Alphaproteobacteria > Rhizobiales > CAYWUX01 > JANQOC01. Next base: position 2,076 of record JANQOC010000611.1, on the reverse strand, counting down.
AGGGATCCGCCGGGTCAAGAACCTGCACGGGCTCATAAGGCGGTAGGAATGCATCCACTTCCGCCTGGGTCGGAATATCAACACGTTCATAAGCATGGGTCAGAATAAAACCGTCCATGCATACCATCACCGGGCAGGAAAGCTCCTCGGCCAGACGGAAAGCCTGGATGTGCAGATCAAGAGCCTCCTGGTTGTTTTCGGCAAACAGCTGGATCCAGCCCGCATCCTTTACGGACATGGCGTCGGTATGATCGTTCCAGATATTGATCGGCGCGCCGATGGCCCGGTTGCCGACGGTCATGACGATGGGCAGGCCGAGACCGCCAGCATTATAAATGGCCTCGGCCATATACAGAATGCCCTGGCTGGCAGTCGCTGTGTAAGCCCGGGCCCCGGCCGCTGAAGCGCCGATGGCAACGGACAAAGCGGCAAATTCCGATTCCACATTGATGAACTCGCAATTTTCTAGCTCTCCGGTTTTAACCAGAGCACCGATACCCTCGACAATATGGGTCTGGGGAGTAATGGGATAGGCGCAGACGACCTCGGGTCGGCAAAGAGCTATGGCCTGGGCAACGCCAAGGGAACCTTCCATCTGTTTCAGCACTATAGTTCTCCTCCCATGGCTCTTATTCCCAGGGTTCTCTTTCCACTGCCGCTCTTTAAGGTAGCGTTGGTTTTTATTGCCCTCTGACCATCGGCACCCGGTTCAATTCTCACTTTTGTCGCCTCCTCTTAAGCGTCCCAGTTCCCGCGGCTCAGCTCTCACGCTTCTTCTTTAATCTTGCTTACCGCCGCAAACGCTTCCTGTGCCGCCTTCACATTGGCAGCACCAACAGCACCGGGAAATTTTTCCATGATTGCATGCTCCACCGATGACAATTGAATCTGTCCGGAGATGGCGGCGAATCCGCCGAGCAGCGCCGCATTGGGTACGGGCCGCCCCACATGTTTAACGGCGAGCTCCGTGGCGCCGATATCGCAGACATGGTCCGGCGGAAATTTGGCAACAAAATCATCAATCCCCAGATCCGCGAAGGTGCGGCGGGAGTTAATCAGAATATAGCCTTGTTTATTGAGACCGCTGAAGACATCGACAGAGTGGAGAAGCGTCGGATCCTGAATTATCAGCGCGTCGGGGTGACTGACGGGTTCGCGCGAGCGAATTTCCCTGTCGGCTATGCGACAGAACGCGACTACCGGCGCGCCCATGCGTTCCGAGCCGAAACTGGGAAAAGCCTGGGCATGCTTATCTTCCACAAAGGCGGCGATGGACAAGAGCTCCGCCGCGGTTACCACACCTTGACCGCCACGACCATGGATACGGACCTGGAACATACGCCTTTCCCAATTACAAACTCACGGGCTCAAATTGCCGGCTCCTGACTCACAAAGCCAGGCCAGCAGCCGAACATGACATACCCTATCGGGGGAGGCTTTGACCCAGATCAATTCCGGGCGGAACCGGATAGAGCACCCTTCAATGCACCGAGCGCATTTGATCTATCGCAATAAATACCCCACTGTTTTGCGGTTACACTGACGGTTTCACGACTGGAGGATGTAATGGGAGAGATTGTACTCGCCGCCAAGATGACCCATGTGCCGACCATGCTCATGTCCGAGCAGGAAGGTCCTGTGAAAGGGAAACGCCAGGCCGCCATCGATGGCCACTATGCGATCGCCCGGAAGGCCAAGGAACTCGGTGCCGATAGCGTTGTCATATGCGACACTCACTGGGTCGTGAATGCCGGCTATCATATCAATGCCAATGCGCACTTCGAGGGATTGTTTACCTCCAACGAATTCCCGCAATTCATACAGGACCTGCCCTACGCTTATGAAGGTCATCCGGAACTGGGCAATGCGATTGCCAGGATCGCGACCGGCAATGGTGTGCACACTCTCAGCCACCAGCTGGACAGCCTCGAGCTCGAATATGGGACCCTGGTGCCCATGCGCTTTATGAGTCGGCAGCACGCCATGAAGGTCGTCTCCATCGCTGCCTGGTGCACCGTGCACAATCACGACGAATCCCGCATTGTCGGCGAAGCTATTCGCGAGGCTATCGAGGCC
>JANQOC010000608.1 GCA_028279265.1 Hyphomicrobiales bacterium | reverse complement strand
GCGCAAAATTTCAGCGTATGAAAGATCATCACAGCCCTGGAGGCGATAACATTCCTTGGTTTCCTGACCGAAGACCTTGCAAGAATTGTCCAGGCCGGGTTTGGTCTGCAAAATTTGCGGCCGGCCTTCATTCAGTCCAAATGCAATCAGCAGCGTTGCCACTATCGAGATCAGCAGCGCGGCGAGGACCGGCAATAGCTCTCCGTATAAGGTTGCACCCAGCAGGCCCGCAAGCGCTGGGCCGAGAATGAAGCCTGCATTGGTCGACATGGCCATTCGTCCGAAATTTTCGGTTCGATGACGATCATCGGTAATATCGGCGAGATAGGCGTTGGCAACGGAGACATTGCCGCCGGTCAGGCCGTCGGTGGCACGGGCCAGGAACAGGACAATAAGCGGCAGAGTTAGCGTAAACTGTCCGAGCAGGGTGGATTCGACGCGGAACAACACGTCTACCGGCAGAAGAAAAGCGGTTAGAAAGATGAGCCACGATAAGAGCGTTCCCAGTTGGCTCGCGAGCAGTACCCGGCGGCGGCCAATACGGTCGGACCAGCGACCGAGGATCGGCGCCCCAATTAGCTGGAAGAGTGAATAAGTCGAAGCAAGGGCGCCGTAGATGATGGCATTGCCGCCCCATTTGGCGACCAGGAAAACCATGAACGGCACTACGATACTAAAGCCGAGAGTGCCGACAAAATTGACGGATAAAATCGGCAATATGGAAGCCTGACCGGAGGCTGGAGAATTCGAGGTGGCGACGGACATAGGAATTATTCCAGAGCGCGGTGAACGATTTGATTGACAGGGCTGACACAGCGTCCACGGTTCAAGATCAGGTGCACTGCGAGGGCGCCATCTCCCTAGCTGCTTTGCATCTCTTTGTCTTCAACCATAATCATCCATGATACTCCGAACTGATCGACAACAGCGCCGAAGCGTGGTGAAAAGAACGTTTTTCCGATGGGCATCTGGATTTCGCCGTCCGTGGCCAGGGCGTTGAAATACCGGTCGGCTTCGGCTTCACTTTCAACGGAAAGCGAAATCGACATGCAGGCAAAATCGAGGGGTCCCTGTTTGACACCGTCGGACATCATGATCTGCGCACCACCGAAACTCAGCGTTGCATGCATGATTTTGTCGTCGAGGGAGTCGGGAAACTGACCGAAGGATGCGTCTTTTTCCGGATTATCGCGATAGTGCAACATGACAAGTACTTCAGCGCCTAGTTTTTCCTTGTAAAAGTTGATCGCTTCCTCGCAGCGTCCATGGAAAAACAGATAAGGTTCGATATTTTTTGCGCGTTTGGCCGTGTTCGTCTTCGCAGCGGGCAATTCGAAGATCGGTGCGAATCCGCCATAAATCATACGGGCGCCGTCGAAAGGAACGGGATTGATTTCCGGATTAAACCGGTCATCGCTCTGCATCATCTCATCCATTTCAGCCATGGCCTTGTCGCGGGTCGCCTTGTCCGGCCACTCAATCCAGGAAAACACAACCGCCTCATCTTCCTTGGCCTGTACGGCCCGGAAGAAATCCGTGACTTTGCCATGGGGCACATCGTCAGACCAACACTCGATCACCCGCAACGCACCCAAATCCACGAATATGCTGTCGACCCCGTTTGCGTGGTCGATGAATTTTTGCCGGTTGGCCGTGGGTACGGCAATCAAAAATCCGTCAATATAGCTCATTCCGATCTCCGTCTTTCCTGTTCTGTTTTTCTCGTCCCGGTTATCCTGTCCCGGTGCCTGGCGCGCTATCTGTAGCCCTGTTCGATATTCTGAGATTAAATCCGCAATCCGGCCTGAACATGTTGCCGGGTTCAAATTTCAGTTCAAAAATGAATCCTACACTTTCACCGGAACTTTAATATCGAAATGCAGGACATCCTCGCGTGTTCCCAGCTTGGAGTAAAGTTCGATGGCCGGTGGATCCGTATGGTCGGCCTGCACAAAGATCACATAAGCACCGCGGGCCGCAGCGATTTCCTTCAGTTCGCTGATGAGTGCGGTGGCTACGCCCCTGCGTCGATGGGATTCCGCGACCGCCAGGTCATAAATGTAGAACTCCCTGCGTTCGCTTTCGAATTTCTCAAGTTCATAGGCCACGAGGCCGCCAATTATCTCGTTTTCCAGGAGAGCCGCCAACACAACCACATGGTCACGGCCAAGAAAGTCTTTGATGTAACTATCACGGGGTTGCTCTCCGGTATAAGTCGCCAAATCTTCGAAGGCTTCACCGAACAGGGTAAGCAGGTCCCGGAACGGATCGATATCATTGCCGGTGAATTCACGGATCGTGTAGGCTTGCGGCTTGGTCATGGCTCGTCTTGTGATATTTCCGTTTGTGACACTTTTATATTTTTACAATTTCAGTTTGTGTCACCTCTCATTTTGGGAACTATACTTTGCGGGTCCCGTTCGAACCAGTTATTTTGAAACCCGATCTTCGGTGGGTCGAAATACGGCCTGAAGGCCGGCAGACACCGGCCAGGGAACGCCTGAACGATACAATTGTGCTTCATTCCTATTATATGCAATGAGACTTGCCTAAGATGGAGGTCGCAGATGTCAATGGTATCAATTAGCTGTTCTTGCGGAGCGGTGCGGGGCTCGGTTTCCGGCGTCGGATCCAGATGGGGCCGGCGCATTGTGTGCCTGTGCCGTGACTGCCAGGCCTTTGCCCGTTTTTTACAGCGAAGCGCTGAAATTCTCGATGACAATGGCGGCACGGATATTTTTCAGGTCACGCCTTCACAGATCACTTTGGACAGGGGACAGGAAAATCTTGCCTGCATGAAGCTCAGCCCCAAGGGTATTTTGCGCTGGAGCACGTCCTGCTGCAATACGCCGGTGGGAAACATGCTCGCCTCATTCAAGGTGCCATTCGTGGGAATACCGCACCTCTTCATGGATCATGCTGCCGACGGAACAACCCGTGACGCGGCATTGGGACCGGTAAGCTACCGGATTCATGGGTGCGATGGCTACGGCCAACTGCCTGCGGATACCCATGACAAAGCCCCCTTCAAACTCATTCCCCTGACCCTGGGCAGACTGATTATTGAACGCCTGCGCGGCCACCATCTGCCGACACCTTTCTTTGACACCTCGAACGGGGAACCGGTCAGCACCCCCCGGGTGCTTTCGCTCTCAGAACGGCAAGCCCTCACGGCCGGTGCTATTTGAACCATAAGACGTCTGAAATCCGGACCTTGGGTTATCCTTCAGGCGGATCAGCCGCTTTGAAAAGCCGATGCACGGGACTTTTTTCCCAGGCGAGGATCTTACCCCCTGATGTTCGTGTCTTGCCATACACCAGCCACGGATCATCAACGGTACCGATGTTCTGATCGATCCTGAATTGATCGGGATTCTCATCGGAAAAATGCTTGAAAGTCAGTCCACTGTCATATTTGTTGGCGAGGAGACCGGCGTAAACATCCATTGTCGTCGCTTCGGAAATGACGGTCTCCCATCTGGTCGTGTCCAGATAATCATCCGTCCCTGGTGGCAGCGCAATTGACTTTGGTACCGCAACGTTCTGTCGCGAGAGCACAGCCAGTTCCAGACTCGGGGAAATAAAGCAGTCCACCACGTAGATACCGAACTGGAAGAACGCTTTCGACACGGTGGCAGCGGTTTGGGGATGCACCGCAGCCTGAATGGCGAAGTCCGCCTTATCCGATGACAAAAGCTGGAGGGCCTCATCGAAGTCCTCAATCAAAGTGATCGCCGCATTCCCCAATCCGTGAACATCCAGATAACGCCGTGTAACGAACTCGTGGTTCGTCCCTGCAGGCCCCAGTGTCACAAAAGTCAGCATAATTTCTCCGTTCCCCTGTCAACGTCCCGTCACACAATCCGCCTTATACTCCGACATTCCCGCGAGCATGGCCAGCGCCTTCCATGCCCGTCAAGGGCCTGTGACACGCGACCATGTGCGCGTTGACAAACGGGCAGGCAGCTCGATATGAATCGGATCATCTTCAAAATGATAACTGCAACAACTTGCGCAATGGACTTGCACAATGACCAAAAAAACCGACAATCCGGCCAAAAACAGCTGGATCGAATCGGAGCTTGAAGACAGCTTCTATGAAGAGCTGGAGCTCGAAATTGATGATGGCTGGAGCGATGAACGACTAAGTAAACTGACCGGCATCAAATCGCGATCGACGATGGATCGCCGCACTTATTTCCGCGAATTGCTGCAGCTCCAGGCGGAATTGATCAAGCTCCAGGACTGGGTCGCGCATTCCGGGCACAAACTTGCGGTTGTTTTCGAAGGCCGGGATGCGGCCGGCAAAGGGGGCGTGATCAAACGCATCACCCAACGCATGAATCCGCGGATCTGTCGTGTGGTTGCCCTGCCGGCGCCGAGCGAGCGGGAAAAGTCCCAATGGTATTTCCAGCGCTATGTCCCGCACTTGCCCGCTGCCGGTGAAATCGTCCTGTTTGACCGTTCCTGGTACAATCGGGCCGGTGTCGAACGGGTCATGGATTTTGCATCGTCTGATCAAATCGAGCAGTTCCTGTCCGATGTTCCCGAGTTTGAAAGAATGCTGGTCCGTTCAGGCACCCAGCTTGTGAAATACTGGTTTTCGATCACGGATCAGGAACAGCAATTCCGCTTCCAGATGCGGATTTACGATCCGCTGAAACAGTGGAAGCTCAGCCCGATGGATCTTCAGTCCCGCATTCGTTGGGAAGAGTACACGAAGGCCAAGGAAATCATGCTGGAACGCACGAATATTCCCGAAGCGCCGTGGTGGGTTGTCGAAGCGAATGACAAGAAGCGCGCGCGCCTGAACTGCATCAATCATCTTCTCGACCAGGTCGATTATGAAGATATTGAACATGAATCCGTCGAATTGCCGGAACGGGTATTCAATCCCAATTATGAGCGCATGGATTTGCCCGACACCCTGTATGTTCCGCGAAAATACTGAAGAACGGTGCCGCTGTTGTCAGCCGTAGGGGATACGGCTTCGATTTTTTCACGTTTCCTGGCCCCTAGTGTCTTGTAAGCAAATTGCGCATCCAGGCCAATGTTGTGTCAAAAGTCGCCGTTCACAACACGGAAATGTTCAGTCCGGTTTCTAATCTTCAAGGAGTTCCCGGGCATAGAGCAGATAATAATTGCGCGCGGTAGCGTTTATCTGTTGATCGGCGATTTTCACCAGTGCCGCTGACTTTAACTGCCGATAGGCCGGCTCCCCTTTATCGAGGTCCAAAAGTATGTCGCAGAGTTCCAGCGCCCACTGAAAATCTTCCGCAGCCAGTGCCTTCTCAGCCTGTAACCGCACCGCTTCCTGTCCGCCCGCGAGTTCCGCCAGGCGCCGCGCCTTTTCCGCCGGTTTTGTCGGAAAGAGATTGGTCGGATTGCCGTCGAACCAGCCTAGATTGCCTTCAAAGAAAGCCCGCACCGCCCAGGGGACCGTGCCGTAAAACTCCTGTAAGTGCGGTTTTGCCGCCAGTCGATCCGGCAGCTGCACATAGGCAACGAGTTCATCGGGGGTCAATCCCTGATTGATCCCTTCATTTGTTTTTTCGATCACGAAGTTTATGGCTTCGCGATAGTCCGTCAGCACCTCCGCTATTTTGTCCTTTCCGACGACCGGTCGTGTATGTCCCGGTGCCAGGATTTCGGCTTCAAAGGACTGCATGATCTGCAGACTGTCGGCCCAGTCGACAAAATCCCGGTAACGGGTGCCGCGTATGGCATAGAGGTTGGGGAAGGATTTGTAATAATTGTCGCCTGAGAACAGCAGCTTGTGGTCCGCGTACCAGATAATCATATGGTCCGCGGTTTCGCCCGGTGCCGCGGCAAGTTCAAGGGTAACGCCGGCTCTTTCGATGCGGGTTCGGTCTTCGGAAATCCGCAAGGTCGGCTCCATGTACCCCTGTCCCATGCCTTCCATGGGCCGGTCTCCGGGGCCGACACCGATATTTGCCCGCTCCTCCGGAAAGGAGAGCCCCATACCAAACTGCCGCTTTGTCCGCATGAGTAGGGCTTTACCGGGCATCACATTCCGCTTTCCCGTATCCACAAGATCCGAGGAGAAGTTGCTGCGGGCGATAATCTCGACGTCATTCCCTTCGGCAAAAACGCTGGCGCCGCTGATATGGTCTCTGTGGCTGTGGGTATAAAAAATATGGCGGACGGGAAGATCGGTAATCCGGCGGAATTCGCTGAAGATGTTTTCGGCGGCTTTCGTCGTCTCAGTGGTGTCGACGATAATCAGTCCCTGATCACCCTTGATCATGTAAACGTTCGACGCCGCATATCCGACTGCTCCCCAGACATTGGGGGCAAGTTCTATGATTTCCTTGCGAAATTCCTGCGAATGGGCACGAAGTTTGTCAAGCGGTGTCATGGTATTCCCCCCAAGGGTCGGTCGTTGATCCGTCGGTTATCTATCTTGTCATACTACCTTAAACGGGGGTCCCTGCAACCCGGACCGGCTGAGTGAAAATGAAGGATTCGCCATGGGTAGTTTGTCGCGCACCGGCATCACAATAGTGTTGGCAATCTGAGAATTCGCCTCCTAATTCCACTTAATCCTCCGTCTGCGGACCGTTTCGTGATCTAGATCAATTTAAATCTCGGAAATTCATTTATTTTCGGTCCCTGGACCTTCAGCATTCATTCTAAAT
>JANQOC010000684.1 GCA_028279265.1 Hyphomicrobiales bacterium | reverse complement strand
CATTGCAGCGCAGGCAGAATTCACATCGACAACGCGCCCCTGTCCCGATCGCGATTGGGAAACGACTGCGTCGGCGCCGCCGTCGAGAAGGACGATGCCGAAACGGTCAAAAGGCCCCACCGGGGTCTGAACCTGGAATGTTGCAAGCTTCATTTGTTTTTCCTTATTTGACTCTGAACCTTTACTGCAGACCATGGCGCCGGATTTTATTCCGGGTCGATGCGAGCGAGGGTGAATGAATGCCCGGGACGCTGCCGCCATGCGCTCGGATCAGTAAGCGGAGAGAACCCCGTATTAGTGTGTCTCAGCCGGAGATGAGTCAATGAAATTTTATGAGCTGCGGAAGATGGCAGAGGGGAGCTTCACGATAAATTACCGGCGACCTTGTTGATCTCCGATGCGCGCACCAGTTCTAGCTCCCGAAAGATGACGACCCGGCACAGCCTTTCGAGTTTGGAATAGGCCTCATGGATTTCGCCGGACACCGCCGAGGATCCCTCGTGAAGAATGCGGGTCCGCATTTGATCCACTTCGAGGCAGTCTCTGAGGATTTTTTCCCGTTCCTCGAGATTCTTGCCAATCAGATAGGCGCACCTGTTGGCCAGCAGTTTTGTCTGGTCAACATGGTCGGTCTTGCGTTTTTCGCCGAGCAGGATTTCCAGGCAAATGGTTCTCTGGACATAGGACTCGACAATGTCGTCATGAGCGTAGCTGTTGAAGAACCATTTGGCGGCACGCAGGATCCGGGCGTATCGTTTGGGATCTTCAAATGGAAAGGAAGCGAAGGCGATTTTGCGCATGGCTTCTTTGGCGTTGTATACGGATTTGTTGGCGCTGCCGGATCTGTCGACAACGATTTTTGAGAACACGCGGGTGAATTCCGGCGACGTCTCAATCCAGAACCGGGGAACGAGTTTCCTTTTATTGTTCTCGTAGACAAGATGCTCGAAATTCGGTGTCGTTGTCATCAGGCCGGGCAGCATGCGATTGTCGATCCGGAATAATCGGATGGCGATCAAAAGGCCGATAAAGGCCCGGAAGTAGATGTTGAACTTAACGAATGCGTGCCCCACACCGTACTCGCCGATGAACCCGGACTCCCGGAATTCCAGATAAGTGCTGTCCGGCTGCCATTCGGGAAAATAATTACTGGCCGACTGCCGAAATCCATTTGTGCCGATCTGACGTTGTTGCGCCCTGTAGGGAATCGGAAGCGGCGCTTCCTCGTCAATCAGATACTTGCCCGGTATCAGGCTGAGACTGGGGGCGAACGATTGTCGCTTGTCGATTTCGGAAAAACATTCCTTGAGCGAAGGGCCCAGGGCGGTGACAATATGATATTTCTTCGGCAACCGGTTGAACTGGTCCACCAGCTTGTTTGCCCAAAGCCCGATGTCGTTAAACCGCGCGAGTTCCGTGAGCCTGGCTTTGCCGCGTTGATATTCGTAGTGGTTACGAATTTCCGTTTCCAGGGTGGACTTGATAAAGGATACGAATGGCAGGGGCCCCAGCTTTTCTTTGATATTCTTATGCAGCGGTCCGTTCTTGGAGAACACTTCTTCCGCCATGAGCAGGCGGATCATCGACTTCGAAACAATTTGAAAATTGTTTTCGACGATGATGTCCACGAGTGTTTCTTCTAAAACTTCTGCAAGACGGCGCTTAAGCAGCGTATCCAGGCCCAAAGTCATGGCATTCGACCCGCCAAAATAAAGGAATAAAAACGAATAAATAATCGACCGACATGCGACCATCGCCGACCATTTTTGTCAACAAGTGTCAGGCGCACTTTTTCATCACCGGATATTTGGAATTGTTTTCACAGGCAGTCAAAACGCTGTCAGAATACGGAGTTCTCTGACCCCTTACGAATTTCGCGGGGGTTGAATTGAGTACCGTGGATTTGACCGGGCACATTTTCGGCACAAGGCGTAAAGGAAATACAATCCAAGAGCCTGGGCAGCGGTCTGGGGCGAGACCGGGGATTGAAATTGCGGGACCTGCAATTTTGGAATATTAAAAAATCACGCAATTGATTTGAATTGCCATTGAGTTCACCGATGTAAACGTTTACAATGTGATCGCCCGAGGTGATGAATGTGTGCATTTTAGCGAGGCTGCCCACCCGTCCGAACGGAAATCAAACGATGAAAATGCTTTAGACGAAATAGCCATAATGTCCTACGACTATATAATCATTGGCGCCGGTTCTGCCGGGTGCGTGCTTGCCAACCGCCTGTCGGAAAATCCGAAACATCGCGTGCTGCTGCTCGAGGCCGGCGGCAAGGATAGCAATCCCTGGATTCATATTCCGGTTGGCTATTTCAAGACCCTGCACAATCCTAAAACCGACTGGTGTTACAAGTCCGAGGCTGACCCGGGACTGAACAACAGGTCCCTGGACTGGCCCCGGGGAAAAACTCTCGGCGGTTCCAGCTCCATCAACGGACTTCTCTATATTCGTGGCCAAAAACAGGACTACGACCAGTGGCGGCAGCTGGGAAATGCGGGCTGGAGTTACGACGATGTCCTGCCTTTCTTCAAAAAATCGGAACGCCATGAACTCGGCGAAAGCGACTATCATGGCGGCGACGGCAATTTGTCCGTTTCCACCATGCGGTCCCGCCGCGACATCTGCGAGGCGTTCATTGATGCCGCGGTCGAAATGGGCGTCCCCCGCTCCGATGATTTCAATGGCGCCCGCCAGGAAGGTGCGGGATATTTTCAGCTAACCGCCCGCAACGGATTTCGCTGTTCGTCCGCGACCGCTTTTCTTCGTCCGGTCAAAAACCGTGAAAATCTTGAAATCAGAACCGGAGCCCACACGGAAGCCATTACTTTTTCCGATGAGTTGCCCTTGCGCGCCACGGGTGTGCGCTTTCGCGCCAACGGCCGGTCCGAGACAGTGCATGTCCGCGAAGGTGGGGAGATTGTTCTGTCGGCCGGTGCCATCGGATCACCACAGATCCTGGAGCTTTCCGGCATCGGCAGGCCTGATGTGCTCGCAGACGCCGGAATAGAAGTCCGGCACACTCTTTCCGGTGTTGGCGAATGCCTGCAGGATCATCTGCAAATCCGGCTGGTCTATGAAGTAAACGTGCCGACACTCAATGACGAGATCAACAGCATCATGCGGCGCATGGGCATCGGCTTGCAATATATTCTATCCCGCAAGGGTCCCATGAGCCTTGGCGCCAGCCAGGTCTGCATCTTTGCTCGCAGCATGCCCGAGCTTGACACCCCGGACATCCAGTTTCATTTTCAGCCCCTGAGCGCCGACAAGCCAGGCCTTGAAATGCATCCCTTTTCCGGGATCACGTCGTCGGTTTGCCAGTTGCGGCCCGACAGCCGGGGACATATTCACATACATTCTCCCGATCCCCTGGAAGCGCCAAAAATCATACCCAACTATCTCTCTGCTGTTTCCGATCAGCAATGCGCGATCCGGGCGGTCAGATTTGCCCGAAATATGACCCGGACGGAAGCGCTGAGCCCCTTTATCGTGCGCGAGCACGTGCCCGATAGCGAGCCGGAAACCGATGAAGATCATTTGGAAGTTGCCCGCAACCACTCCCAGACGATATACCATCCCACAAGCACTTGCCGCATGGGATCCGATGAACAGGCCGTTGTGGACGATTGCCTTCGGGTTCATGGCATTAAGTCTTTGAGAATTGCCGATGCCTCGATTATGCCAGCAATCGTTTCGGGAAATACAAATGCGGCTTCAATAATGATAGGCGAAAAAGCCTCGGATATGATCCTAGCGGACCGGAAGAACTGAAATTAAATCCAGAACCAGCGCCCGCTTCGTAACAAAAACAAAATCGAACCGCGGCGAATGCAACAGGAGAAAACGCGATGAAGATGAACACAGAAGAAGCCTTTATCAAGGTTCTGCAAATGCATGGTATTGAGCATGCCTTCGGTATCATTGGCTCGGCGATGATGCCGATTTCGGATCTCTTCCCAAAGGCGGGAATTACTTTCTGGGATGTGGCGGATGAGAAAAACGGTGGCTACATGGCCGACGGCTACAGCCGTGCGACAGGCAAAATGTCCATGGCCATTGCCCAGAACGGCCCAGGCGTCACCGGTTTCGTCACGCCTATTAAAACCGCTTACTGGAACCATACCCCCTTGTTGCTGGTAACGCCGCAGGCGGCCAACAAGACCATCGGCCAGGGCGGCTTCCAGGAAGTTGAACAGCTGGCCCTGTTCAAGGATATGGTCTGCTACCAGGAAGAAGTGCGAGATCCCACGCGTATCGCGGAGGTTCTTAACCGCGTCATTCAGAAAGCGAAACGCATGTCTGCCCCGGCCCAGATCAACGTGCCCCGGGATTTCTGGACGCAGGTCATCGATATTAACCTCCCGGCAATCGTCGATTTTGAACTTCCCGGCGGTGGCAAAGACGCCATCGCCAAGGCTGCCGACCTCCTGTCCAACGCCAAGTTCCCGGTTATCCTGAACGGTGCCGGCGTTGTTCTTTCCGGCGGCATTGAAGCATCGGCCAAGCTCGCGGAAAAGCTCGATTCACCCGTTTGCTGCAATTACCAGCATAATGACGCATTCCCGGGATCGCACCCCCTGTTTGCCGGCCCCCTGGGTTACAACGGCTCCAAGGCCGGAATGCAGCTCATTTCCCAGGCCGATGTCGTCCTTGCCCTCGGCACCCGGCTCAATCCGTTCTCGACACTGCCCGGCTATGGCATCGACTACTGGCCGAATGATGCCAAGCTTATCCAGGTTGATATCAACGCCGACCGCATCGGCCTCACCAAGCCGGTGTCCGTCGGTATCGTCGGAGATGCCAAACAGGTCGCCGAGCAGATCCTGGCAACGCTTTCCCCAAGTGCCGGCGATGACGGCCGTCAGCAACGGCGGGACCTGATCGCCCAGACCAAATCCGCCTGGGCCCAGGAACTCACTTCCCTCGATCACGAGGACGATGATCCCGGAACCACTTGGAACGAGCGTGCGCGAAATCGTGAGCCCGAGCATATGAGCCCACGCATGGCGTGGCGGGCCATTCAATCGGCGCTGCCGCGGGATGCCATCATTTCATCGGATATCGGCAACAACTGCGCCATTGGCAACGCCTATCCCTCATTTGACGAGGGACGCAAATACCTGGCTCCGGGGCTGTTCGGCCCTTGCGGTTACGGGTTTCCGGCCATCGTCGGTGCCAAAATCGGCTGCCCCGACGTGCCCGTTGTCGGGTTTGCCGGTGATGGCGCGTTCGGTATTTCCATGAACGAAATGACCTCCTGCGGCCGCGAAGACTGGCCGGCCATCACCATGATTATCTTCCGCAATTACCAGTGGGGGGCCGAGAAGCGCAACACGACCTTGTGGTACGACGATAATTTCGTCGGAACCGAACTTGACTTGAACGTGTCTTACGCAAAGATTGCCGATGCCTGTGGTCTCAAAGGGGTCACTGTGAAGTCAATGGATGAACTCACGTCGGCCCTGGACGCCGCGGTCGAAGCTCAGATGAAAAACAAGCAGACCACGTTTATTGAGGTCATTCTCAACCAGGAACTGGGGGAACCGTTCCGCCGGGACGCTATGAAAGCCCCCGTCGAAGTGGCCGGCGTAAATGCCGCCGACATGAGACCGCAATAGGCGGCGGCGAGATCCGCACCGGGATTAACGGATGGGGTCGGATAACCGGCCTCTTCCTTCGCTCCCAAGATTCATGAGGCCATCGTCGCTAAGATGGACGTTCTGGAAAAACTGGTCAGTCTGGCGCAATCGGATCCCGGGCATGTCGTCCTTCCGGAAGGAAATGATATTCGGGTCGCCCGGGCCGCGGTGCGTGCCGTAAGCGATGGCATTGCCCATGTTTCCGTGGTTGCCGATCCTGAAATTTTTAAGGCACACACCGGGCAGCTAGCCAATTCTGACAAGGTTACAGTTCACCAGCCGGCGACCTCGCCGAAGCGCGCCACCTATGCTCAAGCGCTGTATGAGCGCCGCAAACACCGGGGCATGAGCTTGGAAGAGGCAGAAGACTGGGTCACCGACAATCTGACCTATGCGGCTCTCATGGTGCATGCGGGCGATGCCGACGGCACCATCGGCGGCGCCGTCGCGACGACAGCGGATACCCTGCGCGCGGCCCTGCAGATTATCGGCAAGGCCGAAGACACGGCTATCGTGTCCAGCTTCTTTCTCATGGCCCTCGGGGAACCCCACAATCGGCTGGTCGTTTTCGCCGATTGTGCCCTGGTTATCGAACCGGATCATGAGCAACTCGCATCCATCGCCCTTTCTTCCGCCCGTTCCTACAGCGATTTTGTCGAAGATGTGCCGCGGGTTGCCCTGCTTTCCTTTTCGACCAGGGGAAGTGCTGATCATGAAAGCGTCGATCGTGTGCAGGCGGCGGTGGAAATTGCCCGGGATCGCGAGCCGTACCTGCAGATCGACGGCGATCTGCAGTTCGACGCCGCTTTCGTACCGGCGGTTGGTCAGACCAAGGCGCCGGATTCCGCCGTGGCCGGGGAAGCGAACGTATTCATTTTTCCAAATCTCAACGCAGGCAACATTGGCTACAAGATTGCCCAGCGGATTGGCGGTGCCGCCGCCATCGGTCCGGTCATCCAGGGGTTGAATAAGCCGGCGAACGATCTCTCGCGCGGATGCAGCGAGGAAGATGTCTATCAGATGATTGCGGTTACGTCCGTCCAGGCTGCGCGTCAGCGCCAGCAAAGTCACGATAGCTGAGGGTTGGCCCGGCAATGCCGGCGGCAAACATCGTCAGCACTTGCTGTCGTTGCACGCCTTGCGTGGCTGATGATCGATAATCCGGCCCCTGGGGTCGGTTTCAATCCTGCAGCATCGAATAACGGCGCGCTTCAGCAGGGCCCGTCCCCGCTGTAGCCGAGATTTCATTCCCGAGCCCGACAGTCCGAGTTTTCCCGCCGCCTGTTTCGGGCTCAGCCGCTTGATTTCCGTGAGGGTCAGGGCGTCCCGATAGGTCGATGGCAGATCCTCGATAAACGGATGCAGGCACCTGGATATGGCCTCCTCCGACGACCGGTCCAGTTCCGGTTCGCCGGGAT
>JANQOC010000665.1 GCA_028279265.1 Hyphomicrobiales bacterium | reverse complement strand
CTTTCAGCTTCTGGTGTTCGGCGGCAGCCAGGGAGCCCGATTCTTCTCTGATTCTGTTCCCGCCGCGCTGATCGGCCTATCGGAGGAATTACAGGCCAGGCTCAGGGTTTATCAACAGTGCCGTCCCGAAGATGTTGCACGCGTGCAATCCGTTTACGGAAAAACGGCAATTAAGGCGGATATTGCCCCATTTTTCAATAATTTGCCCGAATTGATGGCTAAAGCACAGTTAATCATAGCACGTTCCGGGGCATCGACAGTGGCGGAATTGTGTGTCATTGGAAGACCAGCCCTATTGGTGCCATTGCCACACGCCCTTGACAATGACCAGTTGATGAATGCAACAGGTATGGAAAAAGGGGGCGGAGCGTGGTGTTTGGAAGAATCCGGGTTAACACCAGAAGGATTAACCGAGTTCTTGCAGGCGCGATTGCAGAACGGCGAGGAACTCGCAACAGCCGCGGCAGCGGCCTATAAACTGGGGAAACCGGAAGCCGTTGTACATTTGGCGGAAATCGTCGAAAAGCTAACCGGTTCAGGGGATTAACGACTTAGCGGGGACAGGGGATAATAATGAATATGCAGGCCCGCAATACTGGACGTTACCATATCATTGGAATTGGCGGCATCGGGATGAGCGCCATCGCTGAGATCATGGAAGCCTGCGGTTACGACGTTCAAGGCAGCGATCAGAACGAGAGCGCCAATGTCGAACGTCTGCGCGCCAAAAATATGCGGGTTTTCGTCGGCCATGACGTCAGCCATATCGAGGGTGCCGATACCATTGTCATCTCGTCGGCGGTCAAATCCGGCAATCCGGAATATGATGCGGCCCGCGCGCGGGGTCTCAATATCCTGTCCCGGGCCGATATGCTCGCCGAATTAGTATCCAGATTTAAGACCATCTCGATCACCGGCACGCACGGTAAAACGACGACGACCTCCCTTGTCGCACATCTGCTGGAACATGCGGACGTCGACCCGACAGTGATCAATGGCGGCATCATCAATGATTGGGGATCCAATGCGCGCATCGGCAAGGGCGAATGGATGGTGGTCGAAGCGGACGAATCCGACGGGACTTTCATCCGGCTGCCGAGCCGTATCGGTGTCGTCACCAATATCGATCCGGAGCATCTGGACTATTATGGGTCCATCGATGCCCTGCATGAGGCCTTCCGCAAATTCTTTGCCGGGTTCGAAGATGGCGGCCTGGTCGTGGCCGGCACCGATCATCCCGTCGTCCGCCAGATGATTAGTGAAATTGCGCCATCCGGGAAACCCCGCATTCTGACCTACGGGCAAAACGATGACGCCGATTTGCGACTGCAGAACTGGACTCCCAGCGGATACGGTTCCCAGTTCAATGTGCGGACAAGCGCCAATGTCGCCGGTGGTCCGGAGACCATGGTTGAACTGCGGCTGTCCATCCCCGGGCGCTACAACGCCATGAATGCCCTGGCGTCCATTGCGGTTGCCAAGGAACTTGGTCTCGACAATGACGACATTCGCAGCGGACTGGCAAAGTTCGCCGGTGTCGGTCGACGGTTCATGAAAACCGGGGTCTGGAATGGTATCGAATTTTACGATGACTATGCCCACCACCCGGTAGAGATTGCCCAGGTTCTCGAAGCGGCGCGCCAGACTGCGAAGCGCAGGGTGATCGCCATTGTCCAACCCCACAGATTTTCCCGGCTCAAGGATTTGCTTGACGACTTCAGTCGCTGCTTCTCCGAAGCCCATAGTGTGATTGTCGCTCCGGTCTATACCGCCGGGGAAACACCGAACGGTATCAATGAGGCGACGCTTGTCCAGGGACTGAAGGAAAGCGGACACCCGCATGTTCTGTCGGTTCGCGGTGAAGACGAGTTGGCGGGCCTGATCTCCGAGATCAGTACTGCCGGTGATCTGGTCATTGGCCTCGGCGCCGGTACCATTTCCCAATGGATGAACCGCCTGCCGAGCGAGCTGGCGGAAATGCCGGCGAAACTGGAGAATTTTGCGTGAGTTTCAAAACCCTGTCGTCGGACCTTGCCAGGCATATGCCGAAGTTGCGCGGCAAGATGCAGGATAATTTCTCCCTCGACCGGATCACCTGGTTTCGTGTGGGCGGACCGGCCCAGCTTCTGTTCCAGCCGGCCGATGAGGCCGACCTTGCCTATTTCCTTTCTTCTCTGCCCGGGGATATTCCGGTGCTTCCCATAGGTTTGGGATCTAATCTTCTTGTTCGTGACGGCGGCATTGAAGGCGTGGTCATTCGTCTCGGGCGCGGATTTAACGACATCGCGATCCTGAACGAGACGGATATCCGGGTCGGGACGGCCGCCCCCGATGTCCGCGTCGCAGGCGCCGCGGCGGAAGCCGGCATATCGGGGCTCAGTTTCTACCGCGGTATTCCCGGCTCCATCGGTGGCGCCGTTAAAATGAATGCAGGCGCCCATGGAACCGAGACCTGCGAAATCCTCAAATTCTGCCAGGCCGTTAATCGTCAGGGCGAAATCGTTACACTGCCTGTTGAGGAACTCGGCTATTCCTACCGCCATTCAAATATTCCCGATGATCTGATTGTTACATCCGCCGTGTACCAGGGTGCGGAGGGCGACTCGGCGACAATCAGGCAGGAGATGCAGGAAGTCGCCGACTATCGCGAAACCGTGCAGCCGGTCAAAAGCCGCACCGGCGGCTCGACATTCAAAAACCCGCCCGGCGAAAGTGCCTGGAAACTGATCGATGAGGCCGGTTGCCGGGGCATAAACATTGGCAAGGCCCGGGTTTCGGAGCTGCATTGCAACTTCCTGATCAATGAGGGTGATGCCAGGGCCGGTGATCTCGAAAATCTCGGCGAACATGTGCGCATGAAAGTCCGCGAGAACAGCGGCATCCTGCTGGAATGGGAAATCAAGCGTTTGGGCATACCGGAAAATGGCCCCGGGGGACGCCGGGTACACCCTGAATGAGCGGGACCGGAAAGCATGTCGCCGTGCTGCTCGGGGGCCTGTCCGCCGAGCGGGAAGTCAGCCTGGCTTCCGGCAAAGCCTGCGCCGATGCTCTTGACAAGCTGGGCTACCGGGTCAGTCGCGTCGATGTGGGGCGCGACATTGCGCAACAGCTTTTGCATCTGAAACCGGATGTCTGCTTCAACGCCCTTCATGGTACCTGGGGAGAAGATGGCTGCATCCAGGGCATCCTGGAATATCTCGAGATTCCCTATACCCATTCCGGCGTTCGATCCTCGGCGCTGGCCATGCACAAGGATCTTTCAAAAACGATTCTAAAAGCGGCGGGTGTCACCGTCGCCGATTCCGTTGTTGTGCCCCGCGAAGTGGCGGCGTCCGACCACCAGCTTGAACCGCCTTATGTGGCCAAGCCCGTCTCCGAGGGTTCCAGTGTCGGAGTTGTGATCGTCGCATCCCGTGAGACCAATAAACTGGCGGAAATCGCCGCTCTTGGAGCGCCCGAAGATCTGCTGATGATCGAAAGGTTTATTCCCGGAAGAGAACTCACCTGCGGAGTCATGGGTGACCGGGTTCTGGGTGTCATTGAGATTTTACCGGCAGAAGGTCTGCCTTTTTATGATTTTGAGGCAAAATACGCAATTGGAGGCTCAAAACACGTCCTTCCAGCAAAACTTTCACCAAATATTTACCAATCCTTACAGAAGCTAGCATTAAAAGCACACCAGGCACTCGGGTGCCGGGGGGTCAGCCGCACGGATTTTCGGTTTGACGAAAAACCGGATGGTTCGGCCGACCTCATTTGCCTTGAGGTCAATACCCAGCCGGGCATGACCGAAACGTCGCTGGTGCCCGAAATGGCGGTGTATGAAGGGTTGAGTTTTGAGGAATTTGTTCGCTGGATCTTGGAGGACGCTTCTTGTTGCCGATAAAACGGGCTAAAAAGTCCAGAAAATCGCGATCAAAAAAGCATCGAAGTTTTGCCTATTCCCGTAACGTCGCCAACGGTAAAAAGCGGCAGGCCCGGGCACGCGTGTCTGCGCGCAAGCGCGGCAGCAGCCGACGGCGCTGGGTCTGGGGGGTGATGGTGGTCTTCCTGTTCGCGGGCACCATTGCCTATGCGGCCCTGTTGCGGGGTGTTCCGGGATCGGCAATGGACGTGGCCCGGACCGCCGGTACCGATCTTCTGAAACGTATCGGGTTTGGCATTGAAAAAATTGATATCGCCGGTCAATCGCACGTGTCCGACGAGGATATCATTCAGGCTCTGGCGATCAAGGAAGAGCTGACCACGCTGAGTTTCGATACCGAGGCGGCGCAGGCGCGACTGGAAGAACTTCAATGGGTCAAACACGCGCGGGTCATGCGGCTGCTGCCGTCATCCCTGCGGGTCGATATCACAGAATCCGTCCCGGCCTACAACTGGCAGCGAAGGGGCCGGTTCTTTCTCGTCGACAACACCGGTGAGACCATCACCCGGATTCCCGGGATCGTCGGCGATCTGCCGCTGATTGTTGGTGAGGGGGCGGCGGCCCAGGCGAAGGAGTTGTTTTCCGAACTCTCGTTCTTTCCCGAGATCAGGAACAAATTGCATGCGGCCATTCGCGTGGGCAACCGGCGCTGGACCCTGCTCCTGAACAATGGCCGTAAGATTCTTCTGCCGGAACGCCATATTGGCCTCGCCCTGAAAGACTCAACAACGGTTCTGGAGCGGTTGCGGTCCAAGTCGAAAAACTGGGAGACCGTCGACCTGCGCCTGAAAGACAGGATCACGCTGAGAAAACCAATCAG
This sequence comes from Hyphomicrobiales bacterium, assembly GCA_028279265.1. GTDB lineage: Bacteria > Pseudomonadota > Alphaproteobacteria > Rhizobiales > CAYWUX01 > JANQOC01. The sequence goes on along the minus strand of JANQOC010000665.1, from coordinate 4,859 downwards.
AGTTGTCGGAAATCGCAAGCAGGAGCCGCTCGACCGCGACGCCCTGGAGCGCATTCTGAAGGAAATAATTTAATCGCCAGATGAGCCCGGAAACAAGGTGAGACTGAGACAGAAAATAATGCCGCAAAGCCAGATTTTCGCCGTTCTTGATATCGGAACGGCAAAAATCGTGTGCCTGATCGCGCGCATTGACCAGGTCTTTGGCGATGATGATTATGAACCCGTTGCCGATCAGATCACGATACTCGGGGTTGGCTTCAAGAAATCCGCAGGCATCAAATCCGGCCATGTCACCGACGTCAATGCCGCTGAAGCGGCCATACGCTCGGCTGTGTCCGAGGCGGAACGCAAGGCCGGGCTCACCGTCGACGAGGTCATTGTCGCGCTTTCCTGCGGGCGTTTGAAAAGCGAAAACTTCGCGGCTACGGAAGCCGTTAAAAATCAAATGGTCACGGGTGTTGAAATCGAGCGGGTGATGACAGCCGGGTATGAATATGCGACGCGCCAGAACAAACATGTGCTGCATCTCAATCCCATCAGTTTTTCACTCGATGACAACATGTCCATTCGCGATCCTGAAAATATGATCGGTAATAAACTTTCGGTCGATATGCACTCCATATCCGGGGATGAACTGCCGATACAGAATATCGTCCATGCGGTTGAGCGTTGCCATCTCAATGTTGTCGGCCTCGTCGCCGCCCCCTATGCAAGCGGCCTGGCGGCGGTTACCGAAGATGAGGCCAGTCTCGGCGTTACGTGTATCGATATCGGTCACGGCACGACGTCGGCATCCATTTTCATGGAAAATCATCTGATCTATATCGATGTCATCACGCTCGGATCGCAGCAGGTAACTTTCGACATTGCCCGCAATCTGAGCACGCCAATCCACGAGGCGGAGCGGATCAAGGTGCTCTTCGGCAGTGTTATGTCGGCGGAAAGTGACAATCACCAAATGATTTCGGTTCCTCTGGTTGGCGGCGATCAGCTGGAGAAAAACGAACTTAGCCGGGCCCAGCTCTCAATGCTGATCCGTCCCCGGTTCGAGGAAATGATCCGTGTTGTGTTTGATCGCATCGATCGTGGCGGTTTTGGCCGCTATGCCGGTAACCAGGTGGTCCTGACCGGCGGCGCCAGTCAAATGCCGGGACTTACTGAACTTATTACCCGTTTGACCGGGCGGTCTGCCCGGGTCGGTCGCCCCCGGCGTATTGCCGGCATGCCGGATCAGGCGGGTGGACCGGAATATTCGGTGGCGGTTGGAAGCCTTCTCTATCCCTTCCAGCCCCATGCCACACTGGGAAGCTGGGAAACCGGTTTTCTCTCCGCTCCCGGCGAGGGGTATATTGCCCGGGTCGGGAACTGGCTGAAGGAAAGTTTTTGATTTCCGGGTTCGATCTGATCGGATCCGGTTCTGTGCCTGAGTGCGCGTATTTGTAAGTGTGAGTTGAAACGACAACATGCGGGGTTCCCATGAGCACCAAAATTAATGTGCCGGATTTGACCGAATTGAAGCCGAAGATAAACGTTATTGGCGTTGGCGGTGCCGGTGGAAACGCCATCAACAATATGATGGCCTCGGGATTGACGGGTGTTCAGTTCGTCGTCGCAAATACCGATGCCCAGGCCCTGTCCATGTCGAGTGCGGAACACCGCATCCAGATGGGTGTCAATCTGACCGAGGGCCTCGGTGCCCGGTCGCGTCCGGAGATCGGGGAAGCTGCCGCCGAGGAAGCCTATGACGACATATCGGCGCAAATCGCTGGCTCGCACATGATGTTCGTCGCCGCCGGAATGGGCGGAGGCACGGGCACGGGTGCAGCGCCGGTCATTGCACGGGCGGCCCGGGAAAAGGGCATTTTGACCGTTGGTGTGGTTACCAAACCCTTCCAGTTTGAAGGCCAGCGCCGCATGGTCGCGGCGGAAGCCGGCATTCTGGAGCTGAAGAAACACGTTGATACCCTGATTGTCATTCCCAATCAGAACCTGTTCCGCATTGCCAACGAAAAGACCACCTTTGCCGATGCCTTCAAGCTCGCCGACGGTGTTCTTCATTCCGGCGTCAGCTGCATTACCGACCTGATCATCCGCGAGGGATTGATCAATCTGGACTTTGCCGATGTCAAAGTCGTGATGAACGGTATGGGTACGGCGATGATGGGAACGGGACAGGCTTCTGGGGACCGCCGGGCCATCAAGGCGGCGGAAGAGGCCATTGCCAATCCGCTCCTCGACAACATTTCACTGGCCGGCGCCCGCGGTGTGCTGATTTCCATTACCGGTGGGCAGGACATGACCCTTTATGAGGTCGACGAAGCTGCAAGCCGCATCAAGGAAGAAATCGATAATGAAACGAATATCATCGTCGGCGCGACCTTTGACGAGGAACTGGAAAACGAGATCCGGGTTTCCATCGTCGCCGCCGGCATAGAGGTTTCGGAACCCGCCGAGGAGCAACAGCAACCGGCGCGGGTGACGGGCGAGGAAGCCGTCGGGTTAAAGGCGAAACTTGAAAACATTTCGCAAAATACGAAAGCGGAAAATGCCGTTCCGCACAATCAGAGCCCGCCGACGGGCAAACGAGAGGATGAAGACGGTTTCTGGCAGTCTTCTGAAAACATCCGTGTTGAAAAGCGGCCTCCGCATCTTAAATCAGCAGAACTTCCGCCGCCGATTCCCGATTCTTATGAATCTGATGAATTCCTGGATTCAGACTTCGAGGGAGCGGATAGAACCGCCTCGTCCCGGGCCATGCCGGCGATCGAGGAATTTCCGGTGATAGCGCAAAAGGAGCTGCGGGCGAAATTGCGCGAATCGGCCCAATCCAATCCCGATAAATCCGTAAAAAAAGTTGGATTATTTCAAAGAATCGCTGGTTTGAGACGTGCGAATCAGCAAAGTGATTCGTTTGAAAACCAGACAAATAACCCGAATAACGGCCCATCTGCGGATCCAACCCGTAAGAAGGTGGGGAGCTAGCCGAAATTAGTTGAACAAGCTGTTGATAATTTCGGAAATCAGACTTCCTGTTTGACGGAAATCAGGCGCTGTTAACCACCTGTTTAAAACAATTAATGGATCAAGATTGTAGATATATAAAACATTGAATTTATTGAATAATAATCATCCGAATTATTAATATTATTGCAGCCGATCGGAGGTGTGCGTGGTCCTTTTAGCTGCCTGTGGATAAATTGTGGAAAAATGCGTGCTGTTGACTTTCAGTCTGTGGGGAAAAACAACGGTTTGCGTAACAGATTGTAAGAAAGCGTGATTTGAATTTCATTGTTCGGACGGAGTATGTTTCCCCCAGTTGTGTTGGACATTGTTGTAACTGCGTATCAGAAAAAGGTGGGTGTAGAGGTCTAGTTCTTAATAAAGAAAATAACGATTAAAGCCGACAAGGGGGCTCGGGACGAATTGTCCCGAAACTATAATAAACGGGGAACTCAAAGGACGGCACCAATATGGGCAAGGGGTTTATCGGGGCACGACAAACGACCCTTAAAGAAGAGATTGTTTTAGATGGCATTGGCGTACATAGCGGCGCTCCAGTCGCGATTGTACTGAAGCCGGCGGCAGCCAATACCGGAATACGATTTGTTCTTAAGCAGGACGACAGAATTGTCAGCGAAATCAAGGCTGACTACCAATCTATTTCAAATGTGACACTGTGCACGGTTCTGAGCGACGAGCAGGGCCAGGCTATTGGTACGGTGGAACATTTAATGGCGGCTCTAAGCGGCCTTTCCATAGACAATCTGATCATTGAGATCGACGGATCGGAAGTCCCGATCATGGATGGAAGCGCGGCTCCTTTTGTCGGCGCTATCGACGAGGTCGGAATTGACGAGCTGGACGCGCCGCGCCGCTTCATGAAAGTTCTGAAACCGATCCGGGTTGAGGAGAATGGCAGCTGGGCCGAGCTCAAGCCCCATAACGGTTTCAGCGTCGAAGTTGAAATCGAATTTCCCACACCGGTGATCGGTAAGCAGACTTACACATTTGACATGAATCCCGGTGTATTCCGCCGCGAACTGGCAGGAGCGCGGACTTTCGGATTTATGCATGATGTGGAGCGGCTTTGGGCTTCCGGCCGGGCGCTTGGCGCATCGTTGGAAAACACCATCGCCATCGGCGACGACAAAGTCATCAATCCCGAAGGATTGAGATACGAAGATGAATTTGTTCGCCATAAAGCACTTGATGCTCTTGGTGATCTTTCCCTGGCGGGCGCTCCGATTCTGGGGAGCTACCGGTCTTCACGCGGTGGCCACCGGCTGAATGCCATGGCGCTTAACACCCTGTTTTCCGATCCCGACGCCTGGACTGTCGTCGAAGCGCCGAGAGTCCGTGAAGTGGTGCATGCGGAACTGAATTTTGGAATGGCAGTTGCCAACTACGCGGCGGACCGGACCTGATCCAGCGCATTCCCGGGCCAGGGCTACTGAACCACGGGAATTGAACCCGGGACACTGAAATTGAATTGAAGCCAAATGTGAACGGTCGGGGGGTGAATGTGCTCCCACGGCCGGTTTTTTTATGGGGAATGTGACAAGATCGTTTGCAGTACGGCTGCCCGCCAAAATCCGCAATTTCCGGGACAGATTCGATCCTGCAATAATCCTGAATAAGTCGCGAATTCAATTGAAATTTTTTGACTTAAAGCACAAAATCTCCATATTCTTTCGGTTAGTTGGCGTCCGACGAATAATGAGCCGATTTCCGTACTGTTCAACGGCCTTTTGAACGAGAGTTGTCAGAGAAGAGTTGTCAGAGATCTGCCAGGGAACCTGCAAATCACCGGATCGCAAACATGTATCCGGAAACAAAAAAGTGAAGCGGTTCGGGCAAAC
>JANQOC010000014.1 GCA_028279265.1 Hyphomicrobiales bacterium | reverse complement strand
GCTGACAACATTTGGCAAAAGAAAAGTCCTGCACAAATTTGCCCACGGAGCGCTTCATATCTTTGACGATCAACCGGCCCTGATCGACAGCTACCATTGCTCACGCTACAACACGAATACCGGGCGCCTGACAGAAGAGATGTTTTTCGAAGTCTTCGATAAAATTTCAGATTTTCTGAAAAAGTAAGGCTCGGTAGTTGGGAAATCAGAGTCATACGACATGTTCAGGGATCTGACAGCGCAATGCAATGATCAACTCCCGTCTTGAATTAGCGCCAGGCCGTTAACGGTCAGCCTTTCTCACGCATAAGCCGGGCTTTCTGCCGCTGCCAATCCCTCTTCTTCGCAGTTTCACGCTTATCATGAATCTTCTTACCCCGGGCCAGGGCGAGTTGAATCTTGGCGATCCCCCGGTCGTTGAAATAAAGTTTTAAAGGTACCAGGGTCATACCGTCCCGCTGCACGGCACCGATAAGCCGACTGATCTCGCGGGCATGCATCAGGAGTTTGCGCGGCCGGCGCGTTTCATGGTTGTTGAACTTTCCCGCTTTCTGATACTCAGGGATATAAGCATTGATAATGAACAGTTCTCCATTATCCTCCGTGGCATAGGACTCTGCAATATTTGCCTTTCCCTCGCGCAGGGATTTCACCTCGGAACCGGCAAGGACGATCCCTGCTTCAAATGTTTCCTCTACGTGATAATTGAAGCGGGCCTTGCGATTTAAGGCGATGGTATTGCCGCCATCACCTTTCGCCTTACGAGCCATTTTGTGGATGATCCTCTGCTACAGCAAACCTGCCTTGGCCATAGCGCTATCGACCTGCTGGCAGGTGGCCGGCGCAATGGCGGCCAGGGGCAAGCGCGTTTCCGGGCCGCATATTCCGAGTTTGGAGACCGCGTATTTGATGGGACCCGGACTGGACTCGACAAACAGGGCGTCATGGAGCGGAATCAACTGATCCTGAATTTTAAGGGCGGCATCAAAATTGCCATCCAGGCAGGCCTTCTGAAACTCAGAACAGAGCTTCGGAGCAACGTTGGACGTGACGGAGATACACCCCTGCCCCCCATGAGCCATGAAACCGAGGGCTGTGGCATCCTCACCGGAGAGCTGGATGAACTCCGAACCCATGGCCTGGCGCTGCAGGGAAACCCGCGCCAGGTCAGCGGTTGCATCCTTTACGCCGACAATATTCGGCAGTTTGAAAAGCTCCGCCATGGTTTCCACAGACATGTCGATGATACTGCGCCCCGGTATGTTGTAGATAATAATCGGAATATCGACGGCATCGTTGATGGCCTTGTAGTGGGCATAAAGACCGCTCTGGGTCGGTTTGTTATAATAAGGGGTGACGATCAACGCTCCATCAGCTCCGGCCTCTTTGGCATGTTGCGAAAGTTCAACCGCCTCCTTTGTCGCGTTCGATCCGGCACCGGCGATGACCGGAACCCGTTTGGCGGTTACCTCGATGCATAATTCGACGACACGTTTGTGCTCGTCGTGGCTCAGCGTCGGGCTCTCGCCCGTGGTTCCCACCGGCACAAGACCGTGGGTTCCCTGTTCTATCTGCCACTCAACGAGTTTGACGAAAGATTCTTCATCTACCTGACCATCTTTGAACGGTGTAATAAGGGCCGTGAAGGATCCGGAAAACATTTGGAACTCCAATATATTCGGGTTTTACCATCTTTGCCCAAGGCCTAATTCAGCTGTAACCACCCGGGACAGAGGCATGATCTAATCTTTGCGAATCACATTAATCCGTCGCTGTTCGCACCGCAAGACATTCAAATCAGTCAAATAAGTATGTATTCGTTCAATTTTTCCTATCAATTCATTGTCATGGTGCCCTTAAAAAACAGGCGAATTCCGCCAATTTTGCAGGAATTAAAAAACAACCGCTTCAAAGAATGAAAAAACAGCGATAAACGTCATGAAAATTGTCAGATTTTAATTTATCGAAACCTTAGTTTTATTGGATGGGACCCGTTTACCCGAATGATCACCAAGATTGGTCTAAATTTGTTTTTGCTTGGCGTTCTCGTGTTGAGCGCACTGCTTTTGGGTATTTACCCGCAATCGCAGGATGCAAAAATTTCCCTGATTGCGGAAAGCCCTTCCATTTCCGGGACTGGCAGCTCTGCGGGTAAAGGCGACCCTGAGGAAAAAAGAGAGCCAGCGGTCCACGGGGTCGACAAAACGACCGTCGCTAAAGAAACGGTGCCACAGTCATCCCTTGGCGACCTTGTCGACCGGTTTTTGTCCCGCCCCCTATCGGCTCAGGATCTATCGGCAGTAAAAGCTGCTTTCAAGAGCCTGCAGACCGGAAAACTCAAACAGGTCCGCACGACCGCCCGGAAAATAAAGAATCCAGCTGCAAAAAAACTGGTTCTCTGGGGGTTGTATCGACATTCCAAGTACGACGCGAATACTGAAGATCTCGTGGCCTTTTTGGACGCCAATCCTGACTGGCCTTCCCGGGAGCGCAAACAGGCCAAGATTGAAAAACAGCTGACCGGAACCGACGATATAACAGAAAACTATTTCGAGACCTATGACGCAAAATCCGTTACCGGCAAAATAGCCAAAGTCCGGTTGCTGCTGGCTTCAGAAAAACTCGAAGACGCTAAATCCCTGATCAAGAATGTTTGGCGGCACGAGGAACTGAGCACTGCCCAGGAAAAAACTTTTCGGGGAGATTTTCTCCAATATCTAGACGAAAGCGATCATAGTTTTCGGGCCAGGAAGATTCTGTACAAGGACAAGAAGTCTCTCGTCAAAAGCGCCCAGCGATTAAAGGACCTATTGCCGGAAGCGGAATGGAAGATTTTGAATGTCAGAATTGCCATGCTCCGCCGTACAAAGAATGCCAAAAATCTGTATAATAAATTGTCGGACCAAGAAAAAGCAGATCCCGCTATACTTTATTCCGCCGTCAACTGGCATCGGCGAACAAAGAACAAATCTGCAGCTCTCGCGCTTCTGCGGACGG
>JANQOC010000660.1 GCA_028279265.1 Hyphomicrobiales bacterium | reverse complement strand
TCCTATGACAATCGGTCTTGACGGGCAGAAACCGTCCCAGATCTTTTCACTGGAAACTTTCTTACGAGACGGTTTCAACATAAGCGAGGGCCTGCATTGGCACAGGCCTTCCCGGCAGCAACCTATTTGGCCTGGGAAATCTGCCGCAACGCTTCGCGATCCGTATCCTTGTCCCAAACCGACTTCGCTGTTCCCATGGACTCATCGCTCTCCTCCAGTTCCATGGCCGGGGTCGGTGTGTAGTGGAGGGGGCTTGCTTTTCCGGCACGACGGCGCTGCCGGGCTTCGAGAGGCGTTTCCAGGAGATTGGCCCGGGCCAGAGCTTCCTTGCGGTTTGGAATTACGGGCTCAGGCACGTTTGGCGGCGGCATGCGATCCGCATGATAGTAGGCAATTTTCTGTTTTGCCGGATCGATAACGTGGTCGAGATTGAGATCACGCTTGTTGACGCCCTTAACCGGTTCTACACAGATGCCGTTGACGATCTCGAGATCCAGCCACCATTTCTTTACGGGGTTACGAACGCCGTTGCGCAAGAAGTCATCGAGCCAGACGGCAATGGGAACCATGAAAGGCTTGAGCCAGCGCACATTCACCCCACACCAGGAGGCGATGCGGGTCATTATCGGACCCTGGGCGGTGACGACCTTGTTCAGGGGGCAGGTTTTCATGCAGCGACCGCAAGCCAGACCACGCGCATTGGTCAGGCGATAGCGGGTACAGCGTTCCACGTCCGGCTTCCACATCTCATAGCCATTGAACATGACCTTATCGCCCCAGGTGATGGCATCGCAGGGACATTCGCGGGCGCACTTTACACAGTTGTCGCAGAAATATTGCAGTCCGAAATCCATGGGCTTGTCGACTTCCATGGGCAGGTCCGTCGTTAGGACAACAGTTTTCAGCCGCGGGCCGATAAAGGGATTGAGGATAACCTCGCCGATGCGCGAAAGTTCCCCGAGACCAGCGAGCAGGGTGACGGGTACGTGAAGGACATCGGAATCCGCGTTGGTCTGAGCGCGTGAATGGTATCCGAGACTGCGGAAGAGTTCCCCCATGATACCGGCGATTTCGGCGCCGCGCATATAGGCGCGCATGGATTGGGCTCCGGAAATGTAATCGTCTCCCGATGCGCCTTCCATGGTTTCGTAGCCCTGGTCGATGAGCATGACAATGGCGTATTTGTTGTAGGGTTTGATCGCCACGCCTTCCTTGTTGTGGGAATACCAGGCGTAGCGGGGAACCTCGCAAATGCCGGTCATCTCGGAGCCCAGATAGTAGGACAGGGATTTGACCATTCGCGCATTGGCAGCGGGATCGCTGTAGTCGGGATTGAGGCTCTCGACGGGACCGTCCTGCTCGGGAACCATGGAGCGGATAAGGCTGACCATGGCCTGGGCGAAGGGATGCTTGAAGGCAAACCGGGAGCGTTCGACCTGGGACTTCTTGCCGAGATCGCCGCGGGCGGCGCGTTCGAAAAATTCCGCCCGCTTCGGAACCCGGGGGATTTCCTCGTCGAGAATCAGGGTCGTCGGCTTGTCCACCCGATCGACCTGTTCCAGGGGAAACGCGCTCATATGGGTCGCCCGCTTTGCCCGGCGGTTCCACTCGATTCCGGGAACGGCACCGCCGACACCCAGCCAGTAGCCCAGCCCTTTCACCTGGCGCCGTGGCCCGGCCAGGGGCTCATCAATGGCCAGCGCATAATCGGTGGTGACGACGGCGACGGAAAACTTCTCCTCCGCATAGGGGTTGATAATCTGGCCGCCATCACGCCATGCGAGACCGGCAAGCACCGTCAGGCGGTCGAGATCCACGAAACCGGTTTCCCGGTCATGGGCCTTGGCCTGCCAGCCCATCTGCTGGATGTGTTCGGAAATCGCGATGGAAATTTCAAAGGCGCGCATAGAGGCGGCCACATCTTCCTGACCCTTGACCCAGTCATGGGCGAGATTATCGCTTTCCGGCAGCCGGCCATGGGCGATCAGAACAATAATCGCGTGAGAATGGGGGAGGGGCTCCCTGTCAGCAAGCCAGGCCTTTTCCGGCATGGCGCAGATGCCCATTTGCGAGGCATCGAGAAAGTATCCGCTGCCCTTGATGTCCTGGGTGCGCCGGGCCAGGTCGTCAGGGACCGGGGCTTTTGCGGCGGCGGGCGTGTCCATCTCAAGGGTTCGGAATATGGCATGATATTTTGCAATGGCCCGGGTCAGGAGATTGCCCTCGTCGATCATCCTTGCGGTGGGCGGTTGAATTCTGGGGAAATTCGCTTCCTGCGCAACTATGGATGCGTCCCGGGGCAGGCGCTCCAGTGGATAGGGGCCCCAGTCTACTGGCCGGTTTTTATTGGAAAAAAATATCATAAGCCTTGTTCCTCCCGATTATGACGAACAGCATACGTTGAGGAATGTAAGCTTGTCAAAATCGCCGGGGCCGAAGGGAACTTTCAATATTGTTGAATTGAGAAATCACATACGGCCAACCGAGAAATCAACACCAGCCCATATGGATCAGTCCCCAGGCTTGGCCCGGGCCGGGAATGAAATGCCTCGCAAAAATCCCAATTCTGATCTCGTTGTTCCCAAAAAATGACACATTGCCATCGCAACTTGACCGTGGGTTGAGGAGCTGCCATGGCAGTCGGGAAACATTATGTCTACGAGTATCATAAGCAAAAATCTAATAATCAACGGGGATATCACCTCATCGGGCGAACTCGTTCTCAACGGCACCGTTAATGGCGACATGAATTGCGCCAAGCTCACCATCGATAAGGACGGCGCGATCAATGGCGATGTGGTTGGCGACGACGTCACCATTTCCGGCAGAATCGAAGGTTCGGTTCGAGGCAAGCAGGTAAGCTTGAGAAAATCGGCTCAGATTACCGGCGATATCATTCACACCTCGATGTCCATCGAACAGGGAACGGTTTATACCGGCCGCCTGCAGTGCGATAAGAACCTGTAACCTCGAGCAGGTCTCCAAAGCTCTCCAAATGAGAATAGTCTGAGAATATGGGAACAGGAACGACGTTCTGTTCCCTAATCTAATCGTGATCGGCACTTTAGGCCGCGAACCATGGGTATCTTACGACCCGGCGGCTAGGAAATGTGCTATCCCCTCGTGAAACTTTCGTTTCGGCACCAACTTCGAAGTCCTTGAGCCTAATCGCCTGTCAGACCACCGGCTCACCTTCAATGGTGACCCTGTGCATACGCCGGCGCTGGCCCGCATAATCGTTTATCGCCAGGTGTTGCGTGCAGCGATTGTCCCAGATGGCCAGAGTGCCCGGAAACCATTTGAGCCGGCAGGTGAATTCGGGGCGAATGGCATGGGCGCTGAGATAGTCGATCAAGGGTTTGCTTTCTTCAATGCTCATATTTTTGAAGCGCAGCGTATGTGAGCCGTTGACATAGAGCCCCTTGCGGCCCGTCTCCGGATGGGTGCGCACAGCCGGGTGTTCCGCTTCCAGCGCTTCGGAATCCTCCCTGTAACTTTTGCCCATGCCATCGTAATTTTTCTGGGCCCGCGCTCGGCCGCCGGGATAGGACTTATCGGAATTATTGACCGCCACCAGTCCGTCGAGCAGATCCTTCATACCGTCGGAGAGCGCCTCATAGGCCAAGTACATGTTGGCGAACAGGGTATCGCCCCCGCTTTCCGGGACCTCATGGGCGTAGAGCAGAGTTCCCCTGTCCGGGATTTCCTTGTAAGTCGTATCCGTATGCCAGCGGCCGCCGAAATTGACCTGATCCTTCTCCGTCTTCAGGATTTCCGTGACCTCCGGCTGGTCCGGGAGTCCCTTGATGAAGGTATAGATCGCCGGATTGCCGAACCGGTGCGCCAGATCCACCTGCTGGCGCGGGCTCAGGGTCTGGTCGCGAAAGAAGATCATGAGATGATCGAGCCATGCCCGGTGAATGATGTCCCATTTTTCGTCATCCAGAGGTTCGGCCAGATTGATGCCAGAGATTTCCGCGCCGAGAGCGCTGGACAATGGCGTGATAATTACCGGCTTTGCCATGGGGGACACTCGCTTACTCATTTTACCGGCCCACAGGACCAAAGACAGGATAAGGTGTTACCTGAAATAGCGTCAATCATCATTTGCGTGTTTTGTTTTTGATCCATTTGCACTTATTGTTGAGATGAGTGGAGAAGAGTTTTATTCGCCGCAAGCATCAGACACAGGGATCAGGACACGTGAAGCATATCTGGGACAAGTTTCTCACTGAAAGGGACAAGCAGGTTTTTGAAGCCTCGGGATACGGGGCGCGTGC
>JANQOC010000653.1 GCA_028279265.1 Hyphomicrobiales bacterium | reverse complement strand
GCAGGTTTGGGCCGGCCTCGCCGCTGGCGGTTACCGGAAAATGTCGCATGGTCCGCTGTAGCTAGGACCAGTAAATATTGATGGTTGGCATGGATCTTTCCATAGGGCCAGGTCCGCTGGACGGGATCGAATGTCTCGGACCTCCGCAGGGGGTCCCCATCCTCGGTTCCTGTCATGTGGAAGATGGGAATGTCGATATCGTCATAAAGGCCGACGATCGCATCGCCGTTCTTCGGATAGCTGGGGGACAAGGGCAATGCCGCCTTGATGCGTGCCTCCTTGAACGAAAAACCGCGCCGCCCCACCTTTTGCCCGGCGGCAATCATTGTTGACCGGGCGCCGTAAGAGTGACCGGCCATACCGACGGCCTCCAGATTGATCCTGTTCTGAAGGACTCCCTTTTCATTCCAGGTCTCGATTTGGTCTATGACAAAAGGTAAATCCTCAAAACGCGCCAGCCCGTTGCGGTAGTTTCGAATTGAGTTCTTCAGACGCTGAATCGCCTCCTGTCGGGAACGCGCACCCTTCCAGATTTCTTTATCGGAACCCTTGTGCTGAATGTGGACCGCGAGAAAACCGTGACTGGCCAAGTGCTCGCCGAGATAGGCGGCGGCGTCACGTGAACCTCCCAAACCATGTGAAAAAATAACCACCGGGAACTTAGAGGTTGCGACCTGTTTAGCGGGCGGCTGCGGAATATAACGCCGATAGGGGACTTCCCTGTTGTCCCGGGCCGGATCAGTGAGAACTCCGTCATCGGCAGTCACTTTGTAAGTACCGGGATGAAAATAGTTTTCGCCGGCCCATGCGTCACCCCCAACGAGAAGGCAAATGATGACCGCTATAATCTTGTTTCTCACGACAGGCATTTGATCATTCCTCGTATCCGGCTCACTGGTGACATTCGGTCTGTAGCTGGAACAGTTGAACGTGCGCAACTCAAACTGCGCACAGAACTGATACGGCAGTAGCCGAACAATCCGTCGCATCTGTTTTATCCGGAACATTGGTTGATCAAGATCAAAGTGTAGTATCGCACCGCGTACTAAACTGAATGGAGTTTGATCAACAATACCACAGGAAAGGAACGGAGCCATGTATAAGAAAATCCTCGCGGCCATAGATGGATCCGAATTGAGCGACAAAGCTCTGGATAAAGGGTTGGAACTTGCAAAGAACCTGAATGCTCAGGTCACACTCCTGACCGTTACCGAATTGTGGTCTGCAAAGACGATCGCAAGCCAATATGATGCTGGTGTCGCCGCTCCCATTGAACAATATGAAAAGGTCGAAGCCAAATGGGCTGAGTCCGTGTTGGAAAAGGCGGCAGAAAAAGCCAAAGCACAGGGTGTCGAAACCAATACTGTCCACATCTCCGATCAGCATCCCGCCGAAGGGATAATAGAAGCGGCCAGTGCCAATGATATCGACTTGATTGTCATGTCGTCGCATGGTCACCGCGGCCTGAAAAAAATTATGCTCGGCAGTGTGGCTCAGGAGGTGCTCGCTCACAGCAAGATTCCGGTGCTCGTTTTCAAATAATAACGCTTAAAACAGTTCTTGTTGTCACCTGTTTTGAACCTGAGTCAAATATTGGGGATGCACGATGTTGAAGTTATCGACCCTTATGGGAATTTTTACCGTAATGTTTGCTTACGGCCTTGCCCCGCTCGGGGCGCAGGAAATGGGAAGCACGGCAGCCGGTGAAGCCTACGCGAAACAATTCTGCATCGAGTGCCATGGCATATCCGAGAAGGTGGAAATGTCGCCTAATCTCACAGCCCCGAGTTTCAAGGAAATTGCGGACACCCCGGGAATGACAAGACAGGCACTGCTGGTTTGGTTTCGCACCCCGCATCCGACCATGCCCAACCTGGTTCTGGAAATGCAGAACGAGGAAGATGTCATTGCCTATATCCTGTCTTTGAAAAAGATAAATGAGTGATCAGGAACGGAACCCGATAGAGGAAGCGGCACGTCAAAAACTCTCAAGACGCCTGACGCTTCCGCTGCTGGTTCTCTATGGACTTGGCGTAACCATCGGTGCCGGAATCTATGTGCTTATCGGTGCAACGGCAGGTCGAGCCGGGATTCATGCCCCTCTGGCCTTCCTCCTCGCGGCAGCCGTTATGGGACCGACCTGTGCCTCATTTGCCGAACTGACATGCCGACTCCCGGTCAGCGCCGGAGAGGCGGCGTTCGTGAAGCGCGGTTTTCAATCGAATTTGCTCTCGGTCATTGTGGGGCTCATGGTCATCTCGGTGGGAAGTATTTCCGCCGCCGCCATTGCCGTTGGAAGTGCTGGTTATATCCGGGTCTTTTTTGTTCTTTCGACGGAGATGATTGCCTTCCTCGTCATTCTGGCCATGGGTGCCGTTGCCATCTGGGGGATTCTCGAATCCGTATCTTTCGCCGCTGTGATGACCGCAATTGAAATAGCGGGTCTTCTGCTCATTATCGCCGGCGGTTTCTTTTTTGAACCGCAGATTGTCTCCCGCCTTCCGGAAATTGTGCCTCAAAGTTTTGAGCTCGCCCCATGGATCGGAATTTTCTCGGCGGGTTTGCTGGCATTTTTCGCATTTGTGGGGTTTGAAGATCTGGTCAACGTCGCCGAAGAAGTCAAAAACCCGAAAAAGGCCATGCCGAGTGCCATATTCCTTACACTCGGAATATCGACACTCATCTATTTCCTGGTCGTGTCCGTTGCCGTACTCACCTTACCGGCGAGTGAGTTGGCGCGTTCGGAAGCGCCTTTGACACTTGTATTTGAAAAAGTCACACCCATGCCCCCGGTGATCATTACCCTGATTGCCATCATCGCAACTTTGAACGGTATTATTGTCCAAATCATTATGGCTTCACGTGTGCTCTACGGTCTCAGTGCGCAAGGCAATTTGCCGGAATGGTTCGGACGCATAAATTCGACAACGCACACACCGCTGAATGCAAGTTTTGTTATCATAGCCTTTATTGCGGGTCTGGCAGTTACCTTTCCCCTGACGGGACTTGCGGAAACGACATCAGCGATCACGCTTGCGGTGTTTACCATTGTAAACCTGGCGCTGATCCGAATTCGAAAATCGGAAGATAGTGCTCCCCCGGATATTTTCATGGTCCCCATCTGGGTTCCATGGACCGGTCTGTTTACCTGCCTGCTTTTCCTGATAGGCAGCATCATTGCCTAGGGGGCGACAAAGCGATCGCGCGTCTTCAGGAGTGATCCGAGGTCGCTTTGAGCTTCTCTTGAAATTTTGAAAGCGACGTAACCAGGTGTCCCGGAGAAATCGATCCGTCGGGGCCATACAGACTTAGTAAAAAGTTACAGGCCGCAGGCAATTGTCCCGCTTCATCCTGGCGCGAGAGATACTGGGTAACTTCCCGAAGTCCTGTTTGGAAACCC
>JANQOC010000650.1 GCA_028279265.1 Hyphomicrobiales bacterium | reverse complement strand
CCCTATGGTCTGAACCTCTATGTCGCGAGTGGTATCACGGGCATCCCCTATTTCCGATTACTCAAATACACGATGCCGTATCTGCTTGCGCTTATGATCTGCTGGCTCGTAATCGCACTCGTGCCGGACCTTTCGACGATATTGCTGGTCCATGAAGGTGCGGGCGTGTTCCAAAGGTAAGGATTGTTTGTCGAAACAGATCCCGCTCGGAGAATAGCTTGCACTGACGCAGTGAAAAGCGGTTTACAATGGTCGATTGAAGACTTGGAGAAACTTCTCTGGATTCAATTACCTTTAATACAGGCGTTCCCGTTCGTTTTTGTCGAACCTGTCTTTTAACTCTTCGAGTGATTCAGGTGGACGGGCGTGATCCAGAACCGCTTGCGCGTATGTCGGCAGACCTTCTATGCTGCCCCAATCTTCCGGCCGCCACATGCCAGATCGGATCATCGCTTTGCCACAGTGATAAAACGCCTCTTCAACTCTTACCAGAATCGCGAGTTGCGGCCGCCGATTTTTTATGGCCATACTTTCAAGTAATTCTTCGTCCTTCACGATCTGTGCGCTACCGCTGACGCGCACCACCTCTCGCCGTTGAGGAACTATAAACATCAATCCTATCCGCGGATTGTCCAGCAAGTTATGGAACGTGTCTGCCCGGTGATTCCCAATTCGATCCGGAATTGCGAGTGTCTTTTTGTCTAATATTTTTACGAATCCCGGAGGATCGCCCTTGGGTGAGACGTCAATATTACCTGCTTCGTCAAACGTCGATAACACCACGAACGGAGATCTTTCTATCCAGGCGGCAATATGAGCATCCACATGATCGATGGTCTTGTCGCGTTGGTTGTCGCTTAACTCACCTAAAGTGCGCTTAATTTCTTCGGCAGATGAAACAATTTTTGATGGTTGATACATAATCATCTCCTAGAACATTCCACTCAACGCGTTGCCCTTGAGAACATACTACAAAAGAGTATAACTAGGAACCGGACGGCTCCTTTATGACGACAAATTTGAGCCCATTTTCCTCGGCCGGAAAAAGATTTGTATCCATCAATTCTATCAGTGATGATCAAGTATAGATGGACGAGAAAACTTTAGATTTCGGGAGACTGACGCCATGGCAAACGTAGCATTTATCGGATTGGGAACCATGGGGCTTGCCATGGCACGGAATATTATCGAGGGCGGTCACAGAGTTGTCGGATATGACATGTCCGGGGACGCCGTTGCGGACCATGTGAGCAACGGTGGCATTGCTGCAAAGTCCTCTAGCGAGGCAGCAGACGGCGCTGAGTTCGTGATTACGATGTTGCCCAATGGCGAAATCGTAAAAAGTGTTTTATTCGATGCCGCGGGTGTCGTGGAGACGATTAACTCCAGTTCTCTGGTTATCGACATGTCCACCATTCACCCTTCGGATACCGATGAAATTCGCAATGCACTTTCCTTAAAAAATATTAGTATGATCGATGCACCGGTCGGGCGTACTTCGCAACATGCACGGACAGGTAATTTGTTGATCATGGCCGGCGGCGATGGAGCCGATATAGAAAAAGCGCGACCCGTCCTTCAATGTATGGGCGACACCGTTTTGGATTGCGGTGGACCGGGCACGGGATCTCGAATGAAGATCATCAACAATTTGATGTCGACCGTGCTGAATGTGTTATCCGCCGAGGTTCTTACATTGGCAGAGACAACGGGCCTTGATCGCAATCTCGCAATTGATGTCATGAATGGCACCACTGCGGGCATGGGACACTTGTCGACCACTTATCCGGCCAAAGTTTTGAAGGATGACCTCTCACCAGATTTTATGATCGATTTGGCCAAAAAAGATTTGGGAATTGCCATTGCAATGTCAGAACAGCTGGGTGTCCCACTCGCCCTGGCGGGCGAAGCTATGTCGGTGTACTCAGATGCCCATGCAGATGGCCGGGGCACTCAGGATTGGACAGCAATTTACGCAATGCTAAGAGAGAAATACAGTTCGCTTATGGCAGCTGCAAAGTAGTTGAGTCGCCAGGCCACTTTGGAAATCTAAAATCAGTCGGAATTTGGAACGCGGCAATTTCGATACGCTCCAAATATCCGGGTTGCGGAAAGAATGTTCTAAGATCTTAGTTGCCTCCCTTGCTGCCGCACCAGAAAATCGCACCCGGTTCCGGACTGTCCGTCCCTGAAAATCGAGCCAAATAATTTTTGGAAAAAGCAGATTTTTGAGACGGTGCATATGGACAATCACACCCTCACTCCCCATCTGACGCCTATAAAATAAGCAAACGCGCCAATGCACAGCTATCGTTCAGATGCGCTGTGTGGTAGTATCTGCGGAAATATACGGGGTAGTGAAATGACCAGTCGCAGCGTACCGGAAGAAAAATTCAGGATAAACGTCCTTTTGGACGGTCATCCGACGAATATTGATATCAGAGCCGACAATTTTTTTGATTTTATTGAAAAGGCCAACAGGCTGCCATTCTCCAGCAACATCGTTGTTTATGAAAACTACGTTGATGATGAATTGATTTTCAGCCTTGCGGGAAGTGCCGCCGGCGTCAGGCCTGTTGATGCACCGCACAACGAACGGATCAATTCCCACGAATAGATGGGTACCCAAGAACGGCTCTCACCCTGACACATGGCCGGAATCACCCGATCTGTGCGACGCTAGTTTTGTGCGCCGCAAGAATTGTGTGCTGCAGGATGGACGCGGCCATAGCGATACATACACGACAGTGACTTGAATTGGGCGGGCAGCGGAGAGCCCGTCCGGCCCATCGCCCCCGTGCTCCTAAAATCGGCGGAACATCGGACCGTTATCGTCATCGGCCAGGGAACCGCAGACCGATTGCACGCGGAAATCGTGACGCAGAAACTGGCAGACTTCGGCTTTAACCCCGGGATTATTCTTGATCTGCTTAAAAGTCACCTTCATGCCCCGGCTTCTTGCATAGCCGGCCAGCCATTGATCCTGACAGTAGGGGGTCGAAATCAGGCCATGCCCTTTGATGACCTGATACATGCCTTTGCATCTTATCGCCGCATTGCCGGAGACCGTCGAAGCCGCCAGAAACAGACAAATGACAAATCCTGTGATTGAAATTCTCACGATCGTACCCATTGTTGGCCTCCTGCTTTGTGCACTGCGCCATGCAAACAATCATTGCTTCGGGATCATTGATCCCCCTCATTAACTTCTCCCCCCGTGGGTCCGTAAAACATGACCCATGTAACGAGGTCGTCGGAAAATTTTTCAAACCGGTGTTCCACGCCTGACGGCACGAAAATGGAATCCCCGGTTTTGAAATCGAAACTGTTGTCTCCCAGTCTGAAGGTCCCGGAACCGCGCACGACGACGTAAAATTCATCCCGGTCATGGGGCTTTTGCGGATCATTACCCCTCGGAGAATAAAGCATTACCTTGAGGCTACCGTGCAGGAACAGGGTCTGGGTCGTGCGATTTTCATCCCCTGCAAATGTATCGAGCCCCTGTTGCAAAATTCCATGCCAACCGGTCATTTCCGTTTCTCCCTTTATTTTTGAACCCATTGGTCTAGCGGCTTGGTTAGAACAACCTGCCGGCGCGATCCCGAGGATTCGCCGCATCAGCCGACCCTAATCTACAGGCGACCCGGTTTGATTTCATTGATCCAGGTCAGTATTGGACCCCAGTATAAGGGAAGCGGCACGTCCATGCTAGAATGGGACGACGGCCCTGCTTCAAAAAAGCGCGCCCGATCCGCGACCCTTAAGCTATCTGCCCCTTATCCCGACGGCAAATCATAGGAAATATCGGTGAGAGAAGCGATATGGTCCAGCACCTCGCCGGTGCTGACAACGTCCGCATACTTCGCATTCATATCGCAGAGGCTCAAGGCATGGGAAGCTTCGGATCTGTCAAAGCAAGCTTCCGCCACCAGGGTTGAGCGAATATTGAGGCTAAATGCATCCACAACCGTCGCCCGCACGCAGCCCGACGTCGTCGTTCCCGCAATCAGCAGCGAGTCCACGTTCAGCTGATTGAGAAAGTCCATGAGATTGGTGCCGTGAAAAACGCTGGGTTTCAGCTTCCTGATCACAATATCCTGAGGAGCAGGCGCGATCTCATCCATGATATCATTGCCATCGCGATTACTTTCCCTTATTTCCGGGGGTTTGTGGTCCTCGGCATTACGCGCATTCTTCCACCCCCAGCTCCCCCGGTCCCAGCCGTCACCCCGAACATCGCCGGTGGAATAGATGACCGGCACCCTTTTGTCGTGGCAGGCATCAATCAGCTTCCTGATGACCGGTAGGGCTTCCCAGGCCGTTTCACCACAGGAGTTGCGATAGCGTTTGATGGACTCCAGAATTGGTTCCGGGCGGTCACCACAGAAATTATAATTGACATCAATGACCAGCAGGGCCGGCCGCTTGCCGAACCCGGCACGCGCCCCGTATCCCGAGGCTTCAAAAACCTGCTTGTCCCTTTCAGTGAGAAACTTGTCCCAGATATGCTTCACGTGTCCTGATCCCTGTGTCTGA
>JANQOC010000645.1 GCA_028279265.1 Hyphomicrobiales bacterium | reverse complement strand
CGATACGCGCTCCATACACCAGGAAGGATTGATGATCCCCGGTGGGAAAATCGTTCGCCGCGGGGAACCGAATGCCGTACTGCTGCGCGTCATGCAGGCGAACTCCCGTTCTCCGATCACACTCTTGGGGGATTTCAACGCCGAGGTGGCTGCCCTTCGCGTCGGAACGAACCGAATCGTCGAGCTCAATAAGAAATATGGCGTCGAGAGCGTGCAGGCGGCGGTGGACCGGGTCATGGAACTGGGAGAAGCACAGGCGCGAAAGGCCACGCGCGCACTTCCCGATGGGGAATGGGAGGCGGAGAACTGGATCGACAATGATGGTATCAACGACGATTTGATCCGGGTGCATGTAAAGGTCACGAAGCAGTCAGATACCCTGGCTTTTGACTTCTCCGGTTCCAGTGATGCGGTGGAAGGTCCGGTAAACCTGTCATACGGCATGACTCAGTCGGCTTCCAGAATTTGTTTCAAATCCGTCACCACGCCGATGGAACCGTCAAATGGCGGTCAGTTCCGTCCGCTTCAGGTCATCGCTCCCGAAGGCAATCTTTTTCATGCGGTTTACCCCTCCCCGGTGTTTACAATCTGGGCCGGCGTGGTGGCTGTTGAAACAATTTACCAGGCTCTCGTGCAGGCTATTCCAGATCAGGTGCCTGCAAGTTCCGGGGGTGACCTGGGCGATCCCGGGTTTTATGGCCGGGAACCTGTGACCGGGCGGCAGATCTGGCATCAGACCAATGCCGGTGTCGGCTGGGGTGCCCGCCATGACGCCGATGGCCTGAACACGACCCAGCACATATCCATGTGCACGGTAAAAAACATTCCCGTGGAAGTCATCGAATCCCGTCTGCCGGTTATCGTTGACCGTGCCTGCATGCGCGTCGATTCCGGCGGTCCGGGAAAATACCGGGGCGGCCTCGGTTCGGTCCGGGATTACCGATTCCTCGATACGTTCGGGGCGCTGACAATTGTCAAGAAATCCAGAACACCGGGCTGGGGCGTTGCGGGCGGTAAACCGGGGCCTAAAAATCTAGGTATTCTCAAGCCGAACAAGGAAAATGCGAACTGGAAAGAACACTGGGACAGGGACATCATCGTTTATTCCGACAATAGTGCGCTCTACCAAAGGGAAGATCCGGACGATAAGTATTGCGGTATGTTTCGCGGTGAATTTCATGAAGGCGACGTCATTAGCTGGCTTGCTGACGGTGGCGGTGGCTATGGAAATCCCTTTGAGCGGGATCCGGAAAGGGTTCGCGATGATGTCATCAACGGCTATGTGACACGGGCTGCGGCCAATACGGATTACGGGGTGGTCCTGGATGACGATCTGCAGATTGACATCCCGGCAACGCGACTTCTACGTAATTCACAGGCCTGAAAGCTACAGGTCCGAACGGTAGGATGACAGATCCTCATATTCCACGAACTCCAGGATATTTCCTTCGGGGTCGCAGATGTTCGACAGGTAAACCCCTGGCCGGACTTCGCTGATATCATCCCGGGTGAGAATGCGATTGCCGTTGGCTTTGAGTTCGTCAACGATGGCCCGGAGGTCGGAGACTATGAATGTCAGGAAATTTCCACCTTGCTGATGGAGCACATAGTCGGATTGCGGGCGCGCACCCGGGGATCCCGCTGATTTGACGAGCTTGATGCGTTCCCCTCTGCCGGACTGGAGCCGCACGATTGTATATCCCTCGGCACAGAAGCCTCCGGGATCGCTTTTTTCGGCCGGGACCGGAATTTCACTGATCAGCTCAAATCCGAGTCTCTCCGTATAGAATGAAATCATAGTCGGCAGGTCGTACACGCAGATACCGACTTCGAGGGGGGCCACCTGGTTCTTCATGGGCTATTTCTCTCCCTGCGGGGTTGTTATTCACATCAAGAGCCACTCTTGTGGTAATGAGCGACTCTTCAGGTCAGGAGCGACCCTTGGGGTCAAGAGAAGGCTTCAAGTCAAATGCGCCTGCACGTCCGTTGTCCATTCCGGGTCTTCATGCCATTGCCAGTATGTCGAACCTATGGTTTTGGTCAAGGGGCCCGGACAGCCGGCGCCAAGGGTCTGTCCATCCACGGATTCCACGGCCATGATCCCTCCGGCGGTGCTCGTCAGAAAAATCTCATCAGCTTCGTGGATTGTTTCCAGCTTCATGTCCGCGAGGGAAATAGGAATATTGCGCGCCGCGCAGATATCGAAAACAGTCTGCCGTGTCATGCCTTCCAGA
>JANQOC010000603.1 GCA_028279265.1 Hyphomicrobiales bacterium | reverse complement strand
CAATCCCATGTTCATGCAATGCGCGTACCGTTGCCCGACCGATGCCGCTGCTCGCGCCCGTGACAACGGCTTTCTTGTACCCGTGGATAGACAAAGGCGTTACCTCACCCTTCTGAATAATCTGCGCATTCTGAAATTTTCCGAACCATCGCAATCATCGGGAAATTTGGTGCAGAAGTCCAGCCCCTGCGAGGATATCTGATTGGGGTGCCGCTCCGCCCACGTTCAACGTATTTACCCGATAAAAGGGGGCTCACGACATAGGGCGAACACGATTAAGGGCGTGCCCGTCAGAAATAAGGAACCATGTATGATGGGGAACGATGATGAAGGGGATCGACCGGGTTGATCGTTTCGCCGGATCGATCCCATTTGTCGTTGTGATCTCTATTTGAGGTCGGCAAACCATTCCGGGTGCCGCTTCATCGTATTTTCGATGAAGGACGCATCAAAATAATTTTCCGGTGGAAATGGTTTTTTCATCTTCTTTTGCTGGATGAGTTCGTCAACCGTGCCGTTCCAGGCCTCAAAGGTCTTGCCGCCAATACGCGGATCGAATTCCACATGTTTCAGAACGCGTTTGGCCAGGTCATGATCCATACCCGGCGCATACCTTGAGGCGATTAAAGTCACTTCCTCAAAGTTCTTGGGATCGCGCACATAAGCCGCCGATTCAGCCATGGCATCGACCAGGGCCTGAGTGGTTTTCTTATCGCCGTAAACGGTTTCGGGCTTGGCGTGCATCATGGCGCAAAAACAAACCTGATCCCCGCCTCGAACAATGAGCTTCGCGTCTTTGACCTTATCCAGGGACCGGGACAGGTTGGGCTCCCAGGTCACGATGGCATCGACACCGCCCGTATCAAGCACGGATACGATGCTTCCGGGACGCGTATTGATGCGCCGAATATTGCTTGCCTTTATCCCGTTGTTGCCCAGGGATCGTCTCAGATACAAATCGCCCGTTGTGCCAAATGTGACTCCGACTTTCTTACCGACGAGATCCTTGACGGAATTAATCCCCGCATTTGCATTCGCCACAATTCCCACAAACTGGTCGCTTGTCGGTTTTGTGTAGGATGCCCCGGCGTAGCCGACGACAGCACGAACTTTCATACCTCGTTCCAGTGCGGCGGGAAGATTGGTGAATGCGGCGATTGAATAATCCATTTCACCTGCCCGGAGTCCCTTTGAAAGGGCCCCACCCGTTTGCCGGATTTCAAGCTTGGCATCAATACCATGCTTGGCGAAAATTCCCTTGTCCTGGGCAACAAATACGACGGTACCACCGATATTGCCGGCTGCACCGATTTTCAGTTCAGCAGCAAAAGATGCCGTCACCGCTAAGATCATCGCCGCGGCAACGGCAAACATTCTAGCTATCATCAGTTTCATGTATTTCTCCGTATGTTCCACATTTTTAGAGTGAACATGCTCTTATCTGTCCTTCACTCAAACCGAGTGTCCCACAGAAATAAGTAATTTCCGAATTCAAAGTTGGTATTCCCGAATAGATTTCACGAGAGATGGTCTCCGACCCGGTGCGGCCTTTCTGGCCGGTATCGTTGGTCCGCGGGATAGGGACCCGTATCAATGGCCGGGCAATCGATGTCTTGTGCGGTGCATGGCCCTTATGTGCCCTCTTTACGTTGCCATTGCGATTTGTCTCCGGCAAGACTAAAACCCGTTATAGTGCCCGGCGCCAAGCTGGAAGATCCAGGGCTGCACCCAACCGAGAATGAGGAAAAAATGACTGACGAAAATAATTCTACAAAGATCTTCAATGTGACTTATGAAGTTTCGGGGCAGTCCGTGGGGAAAATGCGCAACGAAATTCGCGGGCGCCAGGTCGAACCCAGCGTCGAACCCGAATTTGAAATGGCAACCGATGAAGCCGGATTTCACGGCGGCGAAGGTACGGCTCCGTTGCCCCTTGCCTATTTCTGCACAGGACTGGTGGCCTGCCTGATGACCCAGATTCGGGCCTTTTCCAAAAGAATGCGTATCGATACCGGAAATGTCCAGGTGAATGCCGTAATCAAGTGGACGGCGACAATGGAAGGGCGAAATCCTTACAAAAGTCGACCGAAAGAATTTCTGCTTGATATTGATCTCGACAGTTCAGCCTCACTGGACGATCAAAAACGATTGATCGAAGCGGCTAAAGAAGGCTGCTTCATCGAGGCGACCCTTGCGAATCC
>JANQOC010000606.1 GCA_028279265.1 Hyphomicrobiales bacterium | reverse complement strand
TTTTTTTAACTCCGCAACAAAATCAGAACTGTCTATCTGAGCGCTGTTCCCTTCGATAACAAACTCTGTAATTTTGTCTCGATCGGATGAATCTGTGATTATCAGAACCGATACGCCACTCACCTGCGCTGCAGTTTTTAGCTGGCCGATATCGGAATTGGACACTGGCTGCCCGTCATAAACAGACCGCGTGGATTGACGGAAAGGAATGGCCTTGTACAGATCTGCGCTCGCAACAGTTCCGCTTTTGATATCGATTTCCAATATTGTTTCAGTGCCGTTTACTATGCGGACTTCCGGCGAATAACCATTGGCCCGGGCTGCAATCGCGAGATTCTCTGCCGCACATCCTAAACTGATATAAAGATGGTGGTCATCCGGATCCACAACCAGGGTGCGACGTGAGAAATCGGGTAATATTTCAATTACGCGACCCTGAAGCCTGAACTTCCAGGGCTGCGCGTTATGTCCGTTCGCTGCCAGTGTCGCCGCATGCACGAGATTTTTCATTGCCGGATCGGATGACCGCATCCGCCTCTGGCGATCAATTTCCTGGCGATAATCGTCCAGCCGCGGCCAAAGGCCGTATCCGATTGAGCCAACTGCAGCGACCGACAATCCCGAGCCTATCAAAGCGCGACGTGACAACATGTTTTATTCCAGCAATGTCTCGTGAGATTTTATGGAGACAATATTGGCCGCTGAGACCTGCTCCGCATTGATTCAAGTCAATGAATCAGATCCAAAACGCCAGTCCCGAGTCATGCCCGGGTGACAACGCCTTCGGGTGCCTTATGATCATTGCGGGGGAAGTTTATCGTTGAATTCATTAAGCTGTGAAATGGTCATGTCATCTCATAGTCAGAAACAGAGGTTTCTAGAGATGCTGCCGTTCACAAACTGATTGGGAAAGCGGCCAGCCTTACTATCCCTTAAAGTCCGTTATCATTTTTGATTGAACACGTAGCGCCACTGCTCATTCCGACAACTGTAGTCCCGCGTGAAATCCATATACTGAGCCACCATCGCGGAGGCCTCTTGTTCCGATTTCGGTTTCGGATCCAGATTGTCAGGTATGACGATTATTCCATTGAAGTCAATGAATGTGGTCCCTTTAATGCGGAGATCCGGAACGGGGTCATTGTTGAGTCCTTCAAAATCGATCAACAGATCGAATTCCAGGTTCCATTTGTTTTCCTCAACACTTGGCCGCAGACTGAATTTCCAATCAATAGCCGGCCAGTGCTCTGTCAGATAGAATGAGGCCTCGGACATTGGCTGGCTGTCTGCCGATGCGACGATATTTTTTTTCAAAGGCAAATGATTTTTATCGAAGCGCAACCACTCTATACCGGCGGCGATACTCCAACTTTCCCCCAGATAGTCAATCCCATCAAATTCAACAGAGATACACCAATACAGATCCCGTTTGACATTCGTGTACGCGTTCTCGAACAAATGTGTGAAAAAATGTCCTCCAATGGGAACGATCGCATCCGATTTCAACACCATTTTGGCCTCTGTTTGCAGGAGAGATTGTATTTTATCGCTGGTGATCCAGGCGTCATTTCTATTCTGGAAAATCCGCAGCCCATGAACCGAGCGTCAGACTCAAGTTCTGGTTGCTGCGGGTTCGAATAAAATGAAGTCGCCGACAAAAACTATGTCTGCCACCTATCACAAACGAACTTAGGTGGGTGTGCGACTACACCCCGAGTTCCAATTCGGGGTGTAGGCAGCACGCGATACGTTTTGTACCTGTCCTCAGTTGCGTGAGGACCCATAAATGCAAATGAAAAATAAAGCTGACCTGGGAATCAATAGCTGCTGTTCGACTTTTTCATCGTGCCGCCATCAGACTTACTCATCTTTCCCATCTTGTCGTCATACGACTTCGACATGGATCCCGGATCGGCATCCGCTTTTGGACTTTCGTCATAAGCAGGCGCACAGGCCGACAGGAGTAAGGCTGATCCGGTAAGTATAGCAAAGATTGAAAAAAGAGCGAAGAACCGCTCAAAAGGTTGGTTTTTCATGAAATCCCCCTTGATTTTTTGGCGCTGCCGAGAAGCAAACGCAAGCCCACAAAGAAAGAAATCAAATCCACAAACCGCCAAAAGTAAGTTTCTATTTGGCGGCCGTTAAATTATCTGTACGAGAACAAGTTGTCGATTGTATGGGCAATGCGCTCCAATTGCGCCACATGTGGGGAGAACTGCGGGCAGTAGTTTTCAGACCGAACCAGCCATTCCTTC
>JANQOC010000588.1 GCA_028279265.1 Hyphomicrobiales bacterium | reverse complement strand
GAACCCGTGCAATGTGAAACCGGCGAGATAATTCTCACCGGTTTCTCTGTTCTTGGTCTTCAAAATTTGAATATCGAACATGGATTGAACTCGGGGGATTGGAAATCATCCCTGAAGCAACCCTCGCACCGGTTATTCGGCGGGAATCACATTCTCGATATTAATTTTATCCGCTTCATCGGTCACCGGGAACGGCCCCTGCTTGATTTCGATTAGGCGTGTGTTCGGCTCCAGGAATTCGATCTCATGTCCTTCCAGCATCAATACGAGATCTCCTGGCTCCAAATATATGTCACCGTGATCATGCCCTTCTTTGGTGAGAATTTTCACTCTGGCGCGCCCGCTCTGTCCCAGTAGTATCTGGTGGCGTGTCGGCAGATCAGGCAGGGAAACCTCCGGAATGTGATAGTGGGGGGTCGTGGTGCCTCCGGGTTGCCGGTTCAGCATGATCACCTGAAGCGGCCAGTCATCATCCGTAATATGCGCCTTTGTTCGTCTTTCGGTTTCCGGATCCGTGCCTTTGTAAGCTTCTTTCAAGTGCTGGATTTCCTCTTCCGACTCGATGTAAGGAGGGAACTTCTCAAATTCGTCGAAATCGGCTTTGATGTATATCGCCAGCACCCGATTGTCCGCCTTGGCCCGAAAATATTTAACCGACCGCAGTTCGTCTTCATTTATTCTGTCCAGCATTTCCTACCCATAGTTGAACTGTTTCCTAGTAAGTGATTGGGGCTCAGTGTGATCAGCTACAGCCAGCAAGTCAAGTTGTATGGCTTGGTCGTATGCGCACATGGGGTACCGTCAGGACCCGGACTACTGAGATGCTGTTGCAGGAAGGGGAAGGAGAAGTGGAGCAGTCCTTGCGAAGGGATGGCCTCTTTATTTTTGCAGGAGGGATTTTTCCCATGCAAAAGCGGAGGACACGATCTTATCCAGAGACTCAAATTTTGGCATCCAGTTCATATCCCGCTGTATCTTCTCGGATCTGGCAACCAGTGCGGCCGGATCACCGGGCCGGCGTGAAGAATAGCGAACCTCGAAATCCACTCCGGAAATTCTCTTTACTGCATCGACAACCTGCAGCACGCTTTGGCCGTGCCCATAGCCACAATTATAGACGGATGAACCTCCCTCTCCTTCCAGCTTATTAAGAGCCAGCAAATGCAAGTGGGCGAGATCGGAGACGTGAATATAGTCACGAACACAGGTTCCATCTTCCGTTTCGTAATCCGTCCCGAAGATTTCCAGATACGGGCGCTGTCCCAGCGCGACCTGCACGGCCACTTTGATCAGATGGGTAGCCTCTGGCGTTGACTGTCCTGTCCGCCCCTTTTGATCAGCGCCTGCGACGTTAAAGTACCGAAGCGCCACATAGTTCAGATCGTTCGCCTTCGCCACATCCGACAGCATCAGTTCCGTCATCATTTTTGATGTTCCGTAAGGGGATATCGGTTTCAGCAACGCCGACTCTTCGACGGGGTTTTCTTCCGGCATTCCGTAAACGGCAGCGGTCGAAGAGAAAATGAAATTCTTTACACCGCACTTAACAGCGCTTTCTATCAGTGAACGGGAGTGGACAGTATTGTTCAAATAATATTTGAGAGGATCGGCCACACTTTCCGGAACAACAATCGATCCCGCGAAATGCACGATTGCTTTCACGTCGTAAGTGGTGAGAAGATCTTCGACGCACCGGGAATCTCCCACATCCCCTTCAACGAAGGGAACATTGTCTGGAACGAGTTCTCTGTTGCCGGTGCTTAGATTATCGAGAACGACGGGTTTTTCACCGTGGTCCAGCAACTCGTAGACCATGTGGCTGCCAATGTAACCGGCCCCTCCTGTCACCAATACACTCATAATGTCCCTCGTTCCATGATCAGAATAAGATATCAAAAATTTTCGGTCTAAGGCTTCACACGCATCGCCAGGGAAATCTGGTTCTCGCGATAATCTCTCAGACCGTCCATCGAGTTAAAGGTCTTGTGGCTGGCTGTGCCTACGAAAGCAAGGTGCCGGTTCACTTCAACCTCGCCCGAAAGCGAATAGACTAGTGTGCGGTCCCAGTTACCTGTGTCCTGATAGCGAATAAACTCACTGTCTACTCTTGCAGATAGCAGAAAGTGACGCGTTAACGCATGGTTCAAATTCAACGATAGTAAATATTCCACAGCTGTCCCGTCCGAATTGACACTGGAATTGGACATCTCGGTGTTTCCGGTCAGTTGCAGCATCGTTAACCTTGTTGGCCACCAAGTCAAATCCCCTTCCAGGATCACCCCTCCGAGTTTTCCCACCAGCGGGTCTTCTTCCTCACGCCAACCATATCCGAGCCGAAGACGACCCTGGACGGGTTGCCCGTTGGCGATCTCGATGCCTGCGAGAACAGTTGCAATCCTGGCTTTCGATCGAAGTCCACCTGTGCCGGCGCCCACTTTTCCCTCTTGAATGTGCAAACTCGCCTCACTCTCCAGCGCGTTACCGGACCTGAGTTCATAACTGGCAGCTATTCGTCCTCCTAACTCCTGGTAGTCGTTAGCGACCGAATTCCGGTCGTCGTGATCCAGCAGTTCGCCCCTCAATGAGACATTGAGCCGATTAAAGCGCTGCCGCAGACCCAAATGGGCTGCGGTTTCAAAACTATTCTCGTCGTTCGTGACCTGACCGCCGGAACCGTTCTCGCGAATTATTGCCAGACCGCCTTCAATCGCCTGTCTTGAAGTTACATCCAGGCGACCGTCAACACGCATGGTATAGTCGAGAGTTTCCTCCCTGCCACTCGAATGAAAAGCTGATTTCAAAACGGTACCAACAAAGGCAAGTTCATGACGGCTTAAATCGGTCACCAGCTGAACATGAGTTTCCAGTTCGGTACCGAAATCCGATTGTTTGGTGTGGTCCTGATGAATGTTGTCGGAGAATGTCGATCTTAAAAAAAGCTGGGGCCGGACGAGAAAAATGCCCCAGCGCAAATCTCCGTTTTGTTGTTGTCGCTCAGTCATTCCCTGTTCGGTATTTTCATTTGCGGCCGACCCTGGTCGTTCCCGGTCTGCGGAGTCTTCCTTACCAATATCGACCAATTGACCGTGCGGCTCACCGTTGGTTGTTTGTGCAAGGGGCAGAGGATCTTCCGGATTAATGCCGTCCTCCTGATCCTCCGCAAAAACCTCATCTCTGATTTCTTGGCGAGCGGGATCGATGGTCTGACGGATGGCCGGTAAAATAATACGCGCCGGTTCTTCCCCAGTTTCTTGACCCCAACCATTCATTGCAAAACTGGAATGTTGAGCCTGCCAGCCGCCCCTTCCCTGCTCATTTGGGTTATGCTGAACCGAGAACAACTGCCGGACAGAATGAACCCGCTTCTGGTCAGCCCGGACCTCATTCGATAGAATTATGGAGAACAGGATAACAGAAGAAAAAACAGCCCAAGGCACAGGCTTTGAGGGTGTGATCAGGCAGGAATCACTGTATGTTTGATAAGCTCTGAATGTGAACATGGGTTCGTTGGTAGCAATATCGTCTGGATAACATTTA
>JANQOC010000584.1 GCA_028279265.1 Hyphomicrobiales bacterium | reverse complement strand
TCATGACATTGGATCAGTTGAAAATATTCGTTGAAGTCGCCGAGATGAGGCATGTGACAAAAGCCGCTAAAGCGCTTGGCTTGAGCCAGTCCGCCATTTCATCGGCAATCATTGCCCTCGAAAGCAAATATGAAATCCGATTATTCGAACGGGTCGGTCGCGGCATTCGGCTGACGGAAAACGGTCGGATTTTTCTGCCCGAGGCGCGGGCTGTTCTCAATCGGGCGACGATGGCGAAATCAATTTTAGAGGATCTTGCAGGTCGCCACGGCCCCGTCTCCATCGGTGCCAGCCAGACAATCGCGGCCCACTGGCTTCCCCGCCGCCTTGCGACTTTCCAGGCGGCAAATCCCCGGATCCGCCTGGACGTTGTCATTGGCAATACCCAGGATATCGAAACCGCGGTTGTCGAGGGAAAGGTCAATGTCGGCCTTGTCGAAGGGCCAACCCAAAGCCCGGCCCTGGAAAGACAGCATATCGACTATGACCAGCTCGTACTTGTGATCGCTTCGGATCAGCCCTCACCGGTTGGTCCCTCGGGAAAGTTCGATATCAAATCGATTAACTGGGTGATCCGCGAAACAGGCTCCGGTACCCTTCGTGGTCTTGAGGACCTCGCCGCACTCGAAGGGCTGACCCTTGACGATCTGAGTATATCTCTGGTGTTACCGGCAAACGAAGCAGTCAGGGAAGCGATCGAAGCCGGTGCCGGTGCGACAATTATTTCCCGCCATGTCGTTGCATCCGCGATTGAAGATGGCAGGCTTCGCGAAATACCCGTCAACCTGCCTGAACGAGAATACGCCCTTGTTCTTCACAGAGAGCACTATGTACCCCCGGTTGTCCGGGATTTGATAGATCATCTTCTGGGACGCACGATTGCAGCTCATGCGGATTAGGCTCCAGGGCTTCAGCTGGCCAATCCTTGGACCCAGGACACCCCTTCCCCAGTTCATCTGATTACCGGGGAACTGTTTTGAACCGATCGTTGTGTTCGAGACCTGAATTGTTCGGGACTTGAGTGGTTCGGGACCTGAGACCTATCCGAACTGGAAACCGGTAACGGGCCCATCCGGCGGAGGTAATCGCTTTTTCAGACGTCTAATTTTGGGATGGTAGGGCAATCCATGAATTTTCATTAGTTCGCTAACTGACTCGGAAAGCCCGTTGTAAAGCGGATCGACGATGACTTTGCCGGCATAATGGCCAATCTGAACCCTTGCCGACGTTTCCCGCAGGTCGTGATAAGCCGCTTTGATCCAGCATTTGTATGGGGACAGAACATCATGGAGGTGTATGTTTTCCCGACTGCCCCCACCCCCTCGCCGTTCATTCCACAGAAATTCGCGAAACTCGTGTGCGCCCCTGCTGGCCATTGGATCGCTCTTGGTCTTGACGGTACTATTTGTCAGGCCCAAGCGTTCCAGGATTTCTGAGCGATAATTTCGGCTTTCAGAAAATTCCGGCATCGGCTGACAGAAAATCACAGGTGTGGACGGTTCGATCTCGGAGATGAGTTTTAGAGTAACAATACTTGGCGCTTTCAGTGAAGCTGTTACGACGACTTCGCCGGGAAACTGTTTTTCCAACAGAAAGCGCAACATCTCGGAAGTGGACAGCCCATCAACGGCAGCATTTATTTCCTGCAATAGTTCCATCGAAAATTGCTGATCGACCTCGCTTCATCACCGTATTCCTATTGCCGGCGATCCGTTTTTATTCACATGGGCTCGCCTAGCTGGTGGACAGTATGTTCCGCCAACAGATGTCCTGTCAATGTCATCTCAATCGCAGCATTTCCTTCAAAGATTTTTCGAGCCACTGGAGCGGCGCAGGCCTATTGGTGACGATTGAGACGCTACTCTCCTCCGTGTCAGCCCCACCTACTTCAATGCAGGTTCAACAGGATGCACAGCCCGGATCTCGGTGTAATACAATGGCGATGAATTTGTTCGATATTGAGTTTTTACCTTTGAAACGATGGGTAAAAAATGCTCGACTGTTACCTGTTGTCATTGATCGATAGAGAAAACTGAATGCCAGCACCGCGCATAGCCATCCTTGGTGTCATTCTGGAAAGCAACAGACAGGCCGCTGTTGCGACTCAAGCTGATTTCGAGAGTCATTATTTTCTAGAGGGACAGTCGATTGTAGACGAAGCACGTTCCCGCAATTCTGTCATCGCTCAGGAAGTGCGCGCCTTTGTACGGATGATGGACTCAACAGGCCCCTGGGAACCGATCCCTCTGGTGCTTACGGGTTGTCATCCGAGCGGCCCAGTGGATGCCGACGCATTCCGTGAATTCATGTCGAATATTGTCGAGAGACTAACCCGGGCAGGGCCGGTAGACGCCGTTTATATCGCCAATCACGGCGCCATGATAGCGACGGACAGCCACGATCCCGACGGAGATTTATTCGCCGCCATTCGCAACACTGTAGGTCCGGATGTTCCCATTATTGTCACGCTCGATTTACACGCAAACATTTCTGACGAGATGGCAACAAATGCGGATGCCATCGTTGGATACAGAACCAATCCACATGTTGACATGATCGAGCGGGGCGAAGAAGCAGCCAAAATAATTCGACTGACCCTGTCAAAAAACGCAGACCCCCAGCTTTACATGGTCCGCCTGCCGTTAACGCCTTCTTCTGTTTCTTTGCTCACCGCGGATAAGCCTTATGGGACACTCATTGATTTCGCACAGCGGCGAAAATCCGAGTATGCCGGCGTTATTCTCAATGTCTCCATCTTTGGCGGGTTCGTATTCTCGGATA
This sequence comes from Hyphomicrobiales bacterium, assembly GCA_028279265.1. Lineage (GTDB taxonomy): Bacteria > Pseudomonadota > Alphaproteobacteria > Rhizobiales > CAYWUX01 > JANQOC01. The sequence continues at coordinate 739 of JANQOC010000584.1, read as the reverse complement.
CACCTTACAATGGGGTTGCGATATGCGTGACGGCACGAAACGATCGTGCCGCCGCCAAAGAACTGGCCGAGGAACTCGCAGCTTTGGGATGGGAAGATCGGGCACTGTTTCAGCGCTCCCTCCTACCCATTGAAGATGCGATCGACTTAATCCGAACGGAAAAACGAGACCCCCTAATATTTTCCGATGCCGGTGATAATCCCGGGGGTGGGGGATCGGGCCGCACGACTGAATTTTTGATGACATTGATAAACTCTGAGCCTGAGGGCGTTTATTATGGAAGTTTTTATGATCCGCCACTGGCGAAGACCGCCCACACAGCCGGCCAAGGCAACAAATTCGAGGCCGAATTCAATACAGATCCCGGTGAACCGGCCGACAAACATTTCAAAACCGAAGCAGAAGTTGTGGCCCTGCATAGTGGCGATGTCATAGGTCGACTGGGATTGCTGGCCGGACGCCAATTGCATCTGGGTCCCTCTGCCGCCCTCAGAATTGGGGGAATTATTGTTATTGTCATTTCCGACCGCTCACAGACAGCCGATCCGATGTTTTTTGAAATGTTCGGCCTGGACATCGCCGATGCCCACACAGTGATCGTCAAATCCCGAGGACATTTCCGTTCAGGTTTTCGACCCTGGTTTCCGCCAGAGCAAGTCAAGGAGGTCGATACTGATGGCTTGACGTCACCGGTACTTGAAAGAAGGCAATGGCACTATCTGCCACGGCCGGTCTATCC